>NZ_CP014599.1 GCF_001687105.1 Salipiger sp. CCB-MM3 | reverse complement strand
TTGCATCAGGTGATCCGCCGCAGCCTGCTCTCCGAGGTGCTCCAGCATCATCGCGGCGGTCCAGAAGGTGGCGATCGGGTTGGCGATGCCCTTGCCGGTGATGTCGAAGGCCGAGCCATGGATCGGCTCGAACATCGACGGTGTCTCGCGCTCGGGGTTGAGGTTGGCCGTCGGCGCGACGCCGATCGAGCCGGAGAGGGCGGCGGCGAGATCGGACAGGATGTCGGCGTGCAGGTTGCTTGCCACGATGGTGTCGATGGAGGCCGGGTTCATCGTCATGCGCACGGTCATCGCATCCACCAGCATCTTGTCCCATGTGACATCCTGGAAGTCGCGCGCGACCTCTGCGGCGATCTCGTCCCACAGAACCATGCCGTGGCGCTGCGCGTTCGACTTGGTCACCACGGTAAGCAGCTTGCGGGGCCGGGATCGCGCCAGCCCGAAGGCAAAACGCATGATCCTCTCGACCCCGGCGCGGGTGAAGATCGACACATCCGTGGCGACTTCGATCGGCAGACCGGGATGCGAGCGTCCACCCTGACCGGCGTATTCTCCTTCGGAGTTTTCGCGCACGATGACCCAGTCCAGCTCGCCATCGTTCACATGGCGCAGCGGCGAGCGGATGCCGGGCAGCACGCGGGTCGGGCGAACGTTGGCGTATTGGTCCAGCGGCTGGCAGATGGCGAGGCGTAGACCCCAGAGCGTCAGATGGTCGGGCACGTCCGGCGCGCCCACCGCGCCAAAGAGGATGGCATCGAAGGCGCGCAGTTGGTCGGCGCCATCCTCGGGCATGAAGGCGCCGGTCCGCTTGTAGCGCTCGGTGCCCCAGTCGAAGCTCTCGACCTCACAGCGAAAGCCGCCGTCACGCTCGGCCAGAGCGTCCAGAACCTCAAGGCAGGCCTCGACGACTTCCACACCGATCCCGTCGCCGCCAATGGCGGCGATCTTGTGAGTTGTCATGGTCATAGGGGTCTCCGTTTCAGAAAAGCAGGCCGGCGGGCATGCGCAGCAGCAGAACATTCGCCATGAGCCACCAGAAGCCGCTGCAGATGAGCGCGCCCGACAGGCCCCAGATCGCCCATGTCCGAAGCGGGGGACGGTCGTAGTCGGCGATCAGCATAACGACGGCAAAGGCGATCAGGCTGGTCACCAGAAAGCCGATGTGCGGCATCGCAAAGACCCAAGCCAGCATGGTGATCCCAAGCGCGATCCGCCGCCCGGCGCCGTCTTCCATCCGCAGCGCGCCGAGCCTTGGTCCGGCTGGGCGCCGCAGGTTTTGCACGATCAGCACCGCCGAAAAGAGGATCAGTGCGGCGGCGATCGTCTTGGGGAACACCGCGCCGAGATCGGACATGCCGGTGGCGGCGGAATAGATCGCGATCCCGCACAGGATGAACAGCAGCGCCAGCCCCATGCCCGGATAGTCGCGGGTCTTGATCTCGGCAGGAAGCGCGGTGCCCTCATCGGCCTGCGGCAGCGCGGTCTGCTCGAGTTGGCTCCGCCGCCGCGCCTTCCATTCGACCCAGAAGGGGAACAGCAGCGTGAGCAGCGCCGCAAGGATGATGCCGATGCTGATTGGCCGGTTGAAGAACATCTCGGGCAGCTGGTTCGAGGCATTGCCGATCAGCCACGTCTGCACAAAGCCCTGCTCGGCGATCGATCCGAGCACCAGACCCAGAACGATGGGCGAGGGCTGAAATCCAAAGCGGTTCAGCACCCAAGCGATCAGACCCAGCACCACCATGAGCTGCGCGTCCTCGACGTTCGAGTGGATCGCGAAAGACCCGATGATGGTCAGCAGCGCCACGGTCGGCGCAAGCACCGCTTTGGGCACGCGGATGATCGAGTTGTACGCATAACGCCCGATCAGCAGGCCCACCGGCAGCATCAGGATGGTCGCGATCAGCAGGCCCCAGATGAAGGTGTAGACGATGTTGCCATCGGTGGTGAACAGCGTCGGCCCGATCTTGATCCCCTGCACCAGCAGCGCGCCGAGGATGATCGCGTCGGGCGGCGTTCCGGGGATGCCGAGCACCAGCGTCGGGATGAACCCCCCGCCCACGGTGGCGTTATTGGCGGCCTCGGTGGCGATGACCCCGTCGGGATTGCCCTTGCCGAAGCTCTCGGGCTGATCCGACGAGCGGCGGGCCTCGGAATAGGACACCAGCCCGGCAATCGAGCCGCCCGCGCCGGGCAGGATGCCGATGACGGTGCCGATGACCGAAGAGCGCAGGACGTTGAATTTCCGCGTCATCGCGAAGCGCAGGCCCTCGCCGATCCGCAGCCCGCCGGTGTCCGAGGGTTTCAGATGCGGGTCGGGCGTCGCCACGAGATCGAGGATCACCGGAATGCAGTAGAGCCCGATGATCGCCGAGGTCAGGTCGATCCCGGCCAGAAAGCGTTGCATGCCAAGCGTGTAGCGCACGTCGCCCCCTACGACCGCGACGCCGATCATCGACAGGAAAAGGCCGATGCACGCGCCGATCAGACCCTTGATCGTATTGCCTACCGACAGCGCGGCGATCAGCGTCAGGCCGAACATGGCGAGCCAGAAATACTCGGTCGGCCCGAAGGCGAGCGCGACCTTGGCCAGCGGTGGCGCCAGCAGCAGAAGCGCGATCGCACCCACCGCGCCGCCCACCACCGAGGCAATCGTGGCGAGCGACACGGCAAGCCCGCCGTCACCACGTTTCGCCATGGGAAAGCCATCGAAGGTGGTGGCGATGGCCGAAGGCGTGCCGGGCGTGTTGACCAGAATGGCGGCATAGGCACCGCCATAGATCGCGCCGGTGTAGATCGCGCCGAGGGCGATGAGGCCCGCGGCGGGATCCATTGTGAAGGTGAAAGGGACAAGCACGGCCACCGCCATGGTCGCCGAAAGTCCGGGCAATGCGCCGATGACGGTCCCAAGGATCACCCCCGCAAGGGCAAGCATCAGGTTGAACGGCGTCAGCGCAGCCAAAAGGTAGCCGAGAATGTCCATTTCAGGCGATCAGTTGATGATGCCGAGGGCCTTGGCGCTCTCCGTGAACTCGTCGACACGCTCGGCGACGAAAGCGTCCATCTCGCCATAGGGAATGTCGGTCAGCACGAAGCCGCCGCTTTCCATCTTCTCGATGAAGTCGGGCTGAGCGTTGATCTCGGACACGATGTCGGAAATGCGCTGGCGCAGATCTTCGGGCGTGGAATTGGGCACCGCCACGCCGCGATAGGCGCCGCCGACGATGTCATAGCCAAGCTCCTTGAAGGTCGGCACGTCGGGGAAGGCGGGCATCCGCTCGTCGGCGGCCACAGCCAGCATGCGCATCTCATCGCCTTGGTTCACGCCAGAGGTCGCGTAGTTGAAGCCCGCGGTGGTCTGGCCGCCAAGGATCGCGGTGATCGACGGGCCGGTGCCCGAGAAAGGCACATAGGTGGTGGTCACCCCGGCCAGCTCGTTGAGCTGCACCGCCGCGATGTTGTTGGCCGAGTTAGAGCCCGATCCCGCGAAGGTCACCATGCCCGGGTTCTCTTTGGCGTAGTCGATCAGCTGAGCCAGATCCTCGAACTCGCTGTCCTTCTTCACGAAGATCGCGTTGGGCGTGTAGTGGAAGTAATGGACCGGAACGAGGTCCTCTGTGGCATAGCCCACCGACCCGGCCAGCGGCTGCAGGATCGTGTGGGGCAGGTTGATCCCCATGATGGTGTAGCCGTCGCCGGGCAGCGAGTTCAGCTGCGACCAAGCCTGCGCTCCCCCGGCGCCGGGCTGGTACTGGATCACCACCTTCTGGCCGGTGACCTTCTCCCATTCGGCTTGCTGGAACCGCGCCGAGATATCGCTTTCACCGCCCGCGTTGAACGGAATGATGTAAGTCATCGGCTTTGACGGAAATTCTTCGGCCGATTGTGCAGCCACAGGCCCGGTCATCGCCAAGACCGAGACAAGCAGGGTTGCGAGAGTCTTCTTCATGGTGTCCTCCTCCTAAGACGCCGCGCTGGACACGGCCGAGCGGGCAAGTGGGCGGCGCCGAGGCCCTGCTGGCCGTCCGCGCGCGCCCTCTCCCCCTGGGACCTGCGGGCTCTGCCAACAGGTCGGTGCCCTTCACTCCTCAATGTGGGCAAACAGGAGCCTAGACTGCTTCTTGAAATTAATTAATTTCAGAAAATGAACTTCATTATTGCGCTGAGGTAAGTAATGGGCGAGGGCGATCTGGGGTTTTTCGTGCTGTTGGCGCGGCACGAGAGCTTTGTCGAAACCGCGCGCGAGATGGGGGTTACGGCCTCTGCAGTCAGTCGGCGTCTCGCCCGGCTCGAGGAGAAGCTGGGCGTGCGTCTGATGAACCGCACCACTCGCCGGGTCAGCCTGACCGGAGAGGGCGAGCTTTATTTCAGCAAGGCGGTCCGTCTGCTTGGCGAAATCGAAGAGCTTGAAAACAGCCTGCGGGTCGGGCTCGAACATCCCAGCGGGCTCTTGCGGATCAATGCCACCTTCGGGTTCAGCCGGACCTATATCGCGCCTACGGTGGCGGAGTTTTCAGAGCTTTATCCCGAGGTCGAGGTGCAACTGGTGGTCACCGACGCCCCGCTGAACATCGTCGAGCAGGGGTTCGATCTGAACATTCGTTTCGGCAATTCGCCGAGCAGCAACCTGATCCAGCGCCTGCTGCAGCGGAACCGGCGCTTCATGTGCGCCTCGACGTCTTATCTGGAAAAGCATGGGTCTCCGAAGTCGCTGAAGGATCTGACCCATCGCGATTGCATCGTGCTGCGGCAGGAACACGACATCTACGACATCTGGAGGTTCGACGATGTGGCCGGAGAGACTGCCTCGGCGCGGGTGAACGGGCGGCTGAGCACCAACGATGGCGAAATGGCGCGGGAATGGATGCTGGGCGGTAAGGGCATCATGCTGCGCTCGGAGTGGGACATCTCGCGGCATGTGCGCGATGGTCATCTGCGCGTGGTCCTGCCAAGCTACTTCCAGACCGCCAACATCGCGGCGATCTATCCCAAGCGCCATAATCTGACAGCCAAGGTGAGCATCTTCGTCGACATGCTGGCGCAGCGCCTTCAGTCCGAGAACCTGAGCGCGCCGTTCCAACTGACGCCCGAGGAACTCGGCGGCACGAACTAAAGCTCCCCGGCTCGGCTTCAGCCTGCTATTACATACGTATTGGGCATAGATCGGAGGCGTGTTCAGCATATGGACCTTGGCCTGCTCGAGGATTTTCTGGAACTGGCGCGCGAGTTGAATTTCTCTCGCGCGGCCGAGAAAAGGAACATGACCCAGCCCGCGTTCAGCCGCCGCATCCGGGCGTTGGAAGAGGCGGTCGAAACGCCGCTGATTTCGCGCACCACCCGGCAGGTGTCCCTCACCGCGGCTGGCAAGCTGTTCCAGCCGCGCGCAGAGGCGATCGTCCGGGCGCTCTGGGACGCGCGCGCCGAGGCGAAAGAGGCTGCAGGGCTCGCGCAGCGGTCGCTGAACCTCGCCGCGACGCATGCGCTGTCCTACACATTCGTGCCGCGCTGGCTGATGTCCGTCGCAGGTCCGGGGCAGGTCGGCACGCTCAACTTGGTGTCCGATACCTTCCGGCAGTGTGTGCGCCTGATGGAAAGCGGCGATGCGACATTCTTCATATGCCACAAGGGGTCTGGCGAAGGTCTGGCGCTTCCCGAAAAGCAGTTTGCGCATCATCCGGTGGGCTGCGACCGGCTTGTGCCGTTCTGCGCGCCGGGGGAGACGGGTGCCCCGCTCTGGACGCTCGGGGCCGGGTCGGAGGACCTGCCGCTTTTGTCCTATGGGCCCGCGTCAGGGCTTCACCGGATCCTAGAAACCCATTGGGCGCAGCATGGTCGCCCACGGCTGAAATCGGCGATGAGTTCGGTGCTGGCCTCCACCAATCTTGAGATGGCCAAAGCGGGGCAGGGGGTCGCGTTCCTGCCGTCCTCCTTGGCGGAGGCAGAGGTCGCAAAGGGCGCTTTGGTGCGGGCCGGGGCAGCGGAGTTCGAAGTGCCGCTGCAGATCGTGATCTACCGCTCCCGTTCCCGGCTCTCGCCCCATTGCGAGGCGTTCTGGAGCGCACTCACCCGCGCAGATGCCGCGTAATTCATGCCGATTAGGCATGAATATACTCTGAAACGGCATTGGAACTCTCTCACTTGGCGCGCCTAACGTCCGGCGCAGTCCACACTGAACAGGGAGCCCGCCCATGCGCATCGTCGATATCCGCGAAGTCACCAAGCCGATCGCCTCACCGATCCGCAACGCCTACATCGACTTCAGCAAGATGACCGCGAGCCTTGTGGCCGTCGTGACGGATGTCGTCGTCGATGGGGAGCCGGTGGTGGGCTACGGCTTCAACTCGAACGGGCGTTACGGGCAGGGCGGTCTGATCCGCGAGCGCTTTCGCGACCGCATTCTCGAGGCGGGTCCGGACACGCTGCTGAACGACGAGGGCAGCAACCTCGATGGCCACCGGATCTGGGCTGCGATGATGCAGAACGAGAAACCCGGCGGACATGGCGAGCGGTCGGTCGCGGTCGGAACCATCGACATGGCGGTCTGGGATGCGATTGCGAAGATCGCGCAGAAACCCCTGTTTCGCCTGCTGGCCGAGCGCAAGGGTGTGGAAGCCAATCCAAGGGTCTTTGTCTATGCCGCCGGGGGCTACTACTACCCCGGCAAGGACGACAGCGCCCTGCGCAAAGAGATGCGGGGCTATCTCGACCGGGGCTACACCGTGGTCAAGATGAAGATCGGCGGAGCCTCACTTGCGGAAGACCAGCGCCGGATCGAGGCGGTGCTGTCGGAGATCGGCAGCGAGGCGCAGCTTGCGGTGGATGCCAATGGCCGCTTCGATCTGGAGACCGCGATCGCCTATGCCAAGATGCTCCGGCAGTATCCGCTGTTCTGGTACGAAGAGATCGGCGATCCGCTCGACTATCAGCTTCAGGCGGCGATGGCCGAGTTTTATCCCGGTCCGATGGCCACGGGAGAGAACCTGTTTTCCCATCAGGATGCACGCAATCTGCTGCGTTACGGCGGCATGAGGCCCGATCGCGACTGGCTGCAGTTCGACTGCGCCCTCTCCTATGGGCTGGTTGAATATCTGCGCACGCTCGAGGTGCTCGAACAGCTGGGCTGGTCCCCGTCGCGTTGCATTCCTCACGGCGGACACCAGATGTCGCTCAATATCGCCGCCGGTCTGGGGCTGGGCGGCAACGAAAGCTATCCGGATCTGTTCCAGCCCTACGGCGGGTTCCCTGATGGGGTGCAGGTCGAGCAGGGGCACATCACCATGCCCGAGCTGCCGGGCATCGGGTTCGAGGGGAAGTCGGACCTGATCGCCGAGATGAGGGCGTTGTCTGCCTGAGACCCGTCATAAAACGCAAAAGGCCGGGGCAATGCCCCGGCCCACCTTCAGGATGTATCGCGCCGTTAGGCGGTCGCTGCCTGATCGTGCCGTTCGCGGTGAATGGAAACGGCTTCAAGCAGAAGCTCCGGGTCTTCGTCGGCCGGGCAGATCCGCTGGGCGATGTCGAAGTCGGACATGCCGCGCTGCAGAAGCTGATCGATGACGCTCGATTGCTCTTTACTGAAAATACCCATGTGAAAGTTCTCCCTCTTTTGTTGCCCAGACATTTCGCTGCCCAGACAAGGCGGCACCAGTTGGGCGATGTGTGTCGTCCACTGGCGGATGCAGAATGTTTGGGTATCCACCGGGCAGAACCGGCGGGAGCCCTCTGTTAGCACAAACCGAGAACTCCACCAACCCCCAATAACTGTCGTTTCGCCCCGCGCGCGCTAGTTTCCCCCTCGAACGGCTGTTGAGGAGCGACAGATGGTGGAAGAGTTGAGTGGGCACCCTGCCGAAAGCCGGAAGCTTCAGGTCTATTATGACGGTTCCTGCCCGCTCTGCAGCGCCGAAGTTTCACACTACAAGGCGCAGCGGGGGGCTGAGGACATCGAGTTTCTCGACGTCTCGCGCAGCGAGACCAATCCCGGCCCGGATCTCACGCCCCGCGATGCGATGCGGCGGTTCCATGTGCGCGAGAGTGACGGATCCCTCCTCTCCGGCGCCGCGGCCTTTGCAGCGATCTGGCACCGCCTGCCCAGATGGCATTGGGCGGCGCGGCTCGCCGCGCTTCCCGGAGGCACGCAGGTGATGGAGATGGGCTACCGCGCCTTCCTTCCGATCCGCCCGATGCTGTCGAAGGCGGCGGGCGCTTTGGGGGCGAAGGCGGAAAACACCCGAAAATAATGCGCTTAGGGCCGGGATCGGGCCCCGCAAGAACCCGCGCTGACCCTCGCGCTGCTCAGGCTGGCGCGGCCGCACAAATGTGCCTTTGGTACCCCCAAGTGCCCGGTCTCAGCTGGGGTGGTTGAAATGCCCCCCGCCATGAATGTTAGGATGGCTGGATGACAGACGCCGCGACGGACCGGCCCCGACACCCCGCTTGGACCGTAAAGGAGCCCCGCCATGGAAGCTCAGTATCTTGCCGCCATCATCTTGTCGCCCTTCATTGTCGCCTTCCTCTACGCAGGCGTTCACGAATACCTGCGCTTCAAGGCGGAGGGGCGTGCCAACTATGGGCTCGTCTACGACGAAGACACCGGCACCACCTATGTGACCGGCATCGCCGAGGAGGACGACGGCTATGACCTCGAGGAATTTGACCCCAGCGGCTACACCAACCCCGAGGCCAAAGCAGACCCCGAGGCAGAGAAAACATAGAAACTCTTGCAACCGCAGCGGGCAGGCGCTGTAGTGAGTCTGACGCGCGTCGTCCGGTAGGAGGTTTACCCGGTGTCCCTTAAGTCTCTCCATCGCGTTCTTTTCGGCATCCTCTTCGCGCTGTCGTCGCCATTGGCCGCGCAGGCGGCTTCTGCGGCGTCGGACATTCCCGCTTGGCTGCAAGCGCATGTGGGCACCGGCGAAGGCAAGATCGCTCCGGTGGTTTTGGAACGGGCGCGCGCGCTCTATGTGAAGAACCGCCAGAGCGGCAAGGTCAGCAACCCCTGCTATCTGGCGATGGACGCAACCCGTCCGAGCACCGCGCCCAATGGCGCGCCCGGCGCCCGCTTCTACGTCATCTGCGAGGCCGACAGATCGTTTCGCGCGGTCTCTTCCGGCTATGGCAACGGACGAAAACTGCAGCGCGCGGATTTCTCGAACGGGCGGCAATGCGCGAAGAATTTCAGCAATGCCGAGGGCTCGAAACTGACCATGGGCGGCGCTTACACGACGGCGGAAACGCGGACGTCGTTCAAGGGCTACTACAGCCAGTCCGGCCAGCGGAAACCCTTCTACCGCACCTTCCTGCTGTTTGACGGTGAGGGCGACACCGAAAACGCCCGAGAGCGGGCCATCGGCGGACATCCCGCGGTCTTTCTTAAATGGCAGTGCCGGTTCAAAAACCCAAGCAGCCCGAACGCCGACAAAGAGGGCTATGTGCCTTACGGCAATCTGGTGAATTACACCGGGGGCCGCAGCAATGGCTGCACCACATGGTCGCCCGCCGTCTCTGACGACATCATCGAGCTTGTGGATGGCAACCCGACCAGCCTCTACATCTATCCCGAAGGGCGCGACATCGACGCCGTCGCCAATGCGGTCAGGACCGGCAGTTCTTTGTCGCGCGCCGGGCTTTACTGGAACGCAGCGTGCCTGAGCGCCATCGGCGCGCCGAAGTTCTGGCCGAAGCGCACGCTTCAGCCGGTGATCAACAACTGGCGGCAATCCTTGCCGAGCAACCCGCCGCGAGACTTGCCGATCTGCAAGTGATCAATGCGGGTCAGGCCGGTGCTGGATGGGTCACCTGCCGGATCACCCAAGCGACGACAATGGTGACGGCACAGCCGACCAGCGTGGCATAGACTCGCGCCTCGGCGTTCTCGACGATCCCGCCAAACCCCATCGACACAAGCAGGATGAAACCAGCGGTCACCAGCGCAATGAAAACCCTGAAGTTGCGCCCGTTGAACCAGATCGTCGCCATCGCAGTCAGCACGAACAACACGTAAAGCAGCCCGTGCTCCGGCGGCAGCAGCATGACCAAAGCGGTCGCGGCGACAGCCCCGATGATCGTATAGACCGTCCGGTTGAGCACCGCCTGCCGCATGTCGGAGCTTTTCGGCTTGAGCACGAAGAGGACGATGAGCGGCGCCCAATAGGCGCGCTGAAGGCCGGTCCAAAGCGCGATGCAATAGGCGAGCCCGACCGAAAGCCCCGCAATCAGCGCCATGCGCAGGATGAGTCCGTGATCTTGGTGGTCGATCTCGGCTTCGGCGTCCTGCAGCGGGTGTGGGTGTTCGGCACGCGTGTGCCGCTGCCGGAGCATATTGGGTAGTTCCAGCCAGAGCGACATCAGGCCAGACCCCAGCAACACGAGGCCAGCGGTGGGCAAGGGGTCGATCTGCGCCGCAAGCACGCCTGCGATGCCGAAGAAGACAAAGCTTTGGATCAGCGCCCACCAGAGCGCCTGATGCATAACGGTGAGCGCACCGACGAGCGCCCCGCCGATGAAGAGGCCCGGCAGCACGAGGGTCATGTCGCCGCCCAGCGTCACCTGACCGGCCGCCCAGCCTGCGAGCACCCCGAAGACCTTGCCGATCACGTCGATGCCGACAACCGGCCAGCGCCGCCCGCCCAAGTGCCAGTCCGCGCCGATACAACTGGCGAAGGCCGAGCCCAACAGGGGCAGCCGCGTGGAGGCCGGAAGCTCGGCCATTACCGAAACGAGAATGAGGATCGTCAAAGCCGCGCCGACCCGCAGCGGCCGCGCGAATTCCGAAAGTGCTGGCATAGAGGGTCTCCGGCTCGTTCTGACCCTAACCTAGGCCGCACGGCGCGGCATCAAGCCCGGCGGACCGAACGCATCTTCGCATGGCCGTGATCGGAAGAGGCGGCAGAGGAGGCGCTAGGTCTCGAGCACGACCAATGTTTGCAACTTGAAGCGCGGCTCCCATGACCTGCGACGGTAGGGGCGCCTGCCAATTTCCTCCATCATCTTTTCGCAAATGACCTAGGCCGGGGTCCTCCAGCCAAGGAACTTACGGCGCGTGTTGTTGCGCTGGTCGCAGAGGTGCTTCAGCTCGAGCTCGGTTATGGCAGCGACGTCACGCTGCCTTGGAAGCCAGCGCCGAAGCCGGCGGTTGGTGTTCAGGGCAGTGCCTTTCTGCCAGGTCGAGGAGGGGTCGCAAAACCACGTTTGGGTTCCGAGCTGGGTCTGTAGGGGCGGCCATGAAACGAATTCCGTGCCGCGGTCGAAGGTGATGGGTCTACGGCCTGCCAGGGGCAGATCCCGCACCGCCTTCGCGATCTTGGTCATGACCGGTTTCGTGCGCCTGTTCGCGTTCTTCAGCAGCACAGTGAAGCGGCTTACACGTTCGACCAGAGAAGTGACATTGGTCTGCCCAAGCGATTGTTTGAACAGCATCAAATCGCCTTCCCAGTGTCCGAATTCCGTGCAGTGTGCGACGTCGTCCGAGCGGAACAGTGAGCTGACCCCATCGAGTGGTCCGGGTTAAATGCTAATGCATGGTCGGCCTTCGATCTATGGGGATGAAAGTCTCCGGTGCCGGTGTCCGATATCCAAGAGCGCTATGCGGCCGAGCGGTGTTGTAGTGCTTTCGCCATTGTTCGATGAGGATTTGCGCCTCCCTCAACGAGTAGAAGACCTCGCCATTGAGGAGTTCGTCCCTGAACCTGCTGTTGAAGCTCTCGCAATAACCGTTCTCCCAGGGTGACCCCGGCTCGATGTACGCGGTCTTCGCCCCCACCAACTCGATCCAGTCGCGCACCTTCTGCGCGATGAACTCCGGGCCGTTGTCGGACCGGATGAACCGCGGCGGGCCGCGCTGGATGAAGAGATCGGTCAGGGCGTCCAGGACATCGGTGGAGTTCAGTCGCCTGTCGACACGGATCATTAACGCCTCCCGCGTATATTCATCGAGGATGTTGAGCGTCCGGTAGGTCCGGCCGTCACTGGTCCGGTCCTGCACGAAGTCGTAGGACCAGACGTGGTTGGGGTGCTCGGGCTTCAGCCGCACGCAAGAGCCATCGTCCAGCCAGAGCCTGCCGCGCTTCTTCTGCTTGTGTGGGACCTTGAGCCCTTCGCGCCGCCAAATGCGCGCCACCCGCTTGTGGTTCACCTGCCAGCCGGCACGCCGCAGCAGCACGGCGACCCGGCGGTAGCCGTAGCGGCCATACTCCCGGGCCAGATCGATGACGTCGGCGGTCAGCCGCGCCTCGTCTTCCCGGCCCTGTGGTGGCTTGCGCTGCGTGGAGCGGTGTTGGCCGAGCACCCGGCAGGCCCGGCGTTCGGAGATGCCGAGTGTCTGGCGCACATGCTCCACGCATTCGCGGCGGCGCGAAGGGCTTAGAAGTTTCCCTGGGCAGCCTCGGTCAGGATCAGCTTCTCGAGCGTCAGGTCAGATACCGCCCGCCGCAGCCTCAGGTTCTCCTTCTCGAGTTCCTTCAGCCGCGACAACTGTGCCCGGTTCATCCCACCATACTGCTTCCGCCACCGGTAAAAGGTATGCTGCGATATCCCGATCTGCCGCACCGCATCGGCCATCGACAGGCCCTGGCCATGCAACACCTCGACCTGACGCAGCTTGGTGACAATGTCTTCCGGCTTCTCACGCTTTCCAGCCATTCCGTAGTCCTCCTGTTCGCCGAAATCCTATCGGATTTCAGGCTTCGTGGGTGGACCACTTCAAAGGGGCTGGCTCAGGGCCATCTCCCGGACAGGGACCTTTGCCAGCTTCCAGCGTTCGATCTGAACACGTTCCTTGACGCTCAGTTGCGCGTAAACCGCTACCTGTCATCTCTTTTACGCGTAAGGGAAATTATGTCACAAGTGAGAGGAGTTGGCCTCACTAAGTGTGGCACGAACAAGTATCCAGGAATCCTTTGGGAACTCGGCGAAAAAGAAGACGTCGTACGGGCTTCCAATCGAGAAAATCTCATTGTTACAAGGCTACGGCACTGGGAGACGTCGCTTGGCCATGGTGCGAGTAGTCGCAGCGGGATTCAGCCTTTCTGACACCGCATCATGCCACGCTACCGAGGCGGTCGGACCGCGGAAAATTAGGTCCGCATGGTCATCATGAACCAACAATCGACCCTCCAAAGCGTCGAACTCTAGGCCGTCGCCTGAGGTCCAAGGCAGAGGTGAATGCTCAAGGGGACGTCAACTAAGGGAACCAAACGCTTTTGTCGATCGGGCGCAAAGGCCAAGATTTCGTAAAATGCCCCGCAGCGGAAATCAACAGTCTCGCTTGGTGTATGGATATAACGTCGAATTTACCGAGGAGCGAACCAACCCATATCGGGGATACCTATATATTTAGTCAATAGTTATCAATATGTTATTATGAAGCCCAAGATCTCAACTCCCATTGTATGTATTTAAATACATACAATAGGAGTTCTATTGTCTTGCATTGGTCTGAGTTGTAGGTGTATCGGCGCATCATTGGCGGCGGTCAGATCGGAGCCACGCATATGTTTTGCTCCCCCTCCACGCCGCGGTCCGCAGAGGCGGCGCTTGCCTCCGCAGGCTCTGCAAAAACGATAGGAAATAAGGTGGAAAAGCGATGATCTGGGTTCCCATTGTCCTTGGTCTGTTCAAATTTACCGTTCTAGGCACGACCTTTGTTCTCTGCATCAAGTCGCAACGCGAAGGAGAGCGTGAAGACCGAAGAGCAGAGGAAGCCAGAATGCGCAGCACCGCCGTCGAATGCGACGTTGATGCTTCAGAACCCGATGTGAAAGCGGGTGGATGATATCATTGCATCTTGCGCATTCGCACCCAACAGACTGATCCTAAAGAGCGAACCCCGGGGGGTACCGTCCATCGTGCCGGCGCAGATCATGAGAGGGCCAGCCGCAGCCTGCGGAGCGCGGAGCCAATCGCCGCGCCACAGGCTGCCGCCACACGAGCGGAGGCTTGATTTCCAGTCTTTAGGCGCGCTCTCGACCGGGAACTTGAAGCCCTCCTCTCCACAGCGGAGCCTCGACCGTCTCGTCTCGCGGACGCCTTGGTCAGGCGCGCACGGCCTCCATCCCGCGGCGCCCCTGAAGGAGCACGAGGACAAGGGGAATGGCGAAGACGACCGCGCTTGCCAGCGGCACCACGGCGTAGTCATACCCCGCCCGGATCACCGCACCGCCGACCACGGCACCAAGACCATTGCCGAGATTGAAAGCGCCGATGTTGACGGAAGAAGCGAGGCTCGGGGCGTCTTGCGCCGCGCCCATCACCCGCATCTGCATCGTCGGCACCAAGGCAAAGCAAAGCCCGCCCCAGATAAACAGCAGCACCAGCATGGCGATCAGGTTGGTGTGGAGCACCGACATGGCGCCCAGAAGCACGATCAGGGCCACAAGCGTGCCGATCAAGGTGGCGCGCAGCGACTTGTCCGCAGCGATTCCGCCGAAGTGATTGCCCACCGTCATGCCGAGGCCAACGACGATCAGCGCGATCGTCACCAGAGCGGCAGAGGCGCCGACGCCGTCCTGTAGCATCGGAGCGATATAGGTGAAGACGGTGAACTGACCAGTCGAGGTCAGCACCGTCATGCCCAGGGCGGCGAGCACGCGCCGGCGCAACATGACCCGGATCTCGGCCTTGGCGTTGGTATCGCCGGAGGCCGGCTGATGCGGCAGCGCTTTCATCAAGGCGAAGGCCGTGGCGAGCCCCAGGGCGGCGATGAACATGAAGGGCACGCGCCAGCCGGCCAGATCGCCGAGGTAGGTCAGCGCGGGAACCCCGGCGACGTTCGCCACGGTAAGGCCCATGAAGACCGTCGCCACGGCGCCCGCCTGGCGGCCCGGCGCGACGAGGCCAGCGGCAACAATGGAGCCGACACCGAAGAACGTGCCCTGGCAGAGAGCCGTCATGACCCGCGCTGCGAGCAGGACCTCATAGCTCGGCGCAACCGCCGCCATAACGTTGCCCGCGGCAAGGATAACAGCCAGCAGGATCAGCAACCGGTTGCGCGCCATACGGCGCGCCGCGAGCGTGACAATCGGCGCAAAGACCATCACGCCGAAGGCATAGGCCGTCACGATCAGACCCGCGGTGGGGATAGAAATTTCAAGGTCGTTCGCGATCACGGGCAGAAGGCCCATGGGAGAGAATTCCGTCAATCCGATCGCGAATGAGCCGAGGGAGAGTGCCGCAAGGGCAGGATTTAGCTTCATTCTGTCGTCTTTCGTATGTCTCTGGGTGCCGACCTGACACCCGATGTCTGCGTTCACGGCAAACTGGACGAACTCGGGCCCCGGGATTAGAGCTTGTCGCAGCACTTCATTTTTGAGGCATGGGCAAAGATGACCTCGCAATCTGACCGCTTCGGGGAAATGGAAGCCTTTCTCGCAAGCCTCGAGGAAGGCAGCTTTTCCGGCGCTGCGAGGCGCCTCGGCATGACACCCTCAGGCATAAGCCGCACGCTGGACAGGTGTGAGGCCAGGCTGGGGGTGCGCCTGCTCACCCGCTCCACGCGATCTCTCAAGCTCACACAGGAGGGGCAGCGCTACGCCGCCCTCGCGCGCAAGATCCTCGCCGAGCTTGATCGGGCGGAGGATGAGATCACCGCGGGACTGGCGCCCTCTGGCCTGCTTAGGGTGTCGGCGGCCGTCTCGCATGGCCGGCTGCGGATCGTGCCTCAACTGGAGGAATTTGCCCGGCTCTACCCGGCGGTCGACATCGACCTGACGCTGACCGACCTGACGGAAGACCCCGCTCGGGGCGCCACGGATGTCGCAATCCGGTTCGGACGCCTTCCGGACAGCGGGCTGACCGCCCGCAAACTGGGAGAAGAGCCGATGGTCGTGGTCGCCGCCCCCTCGTATCTGGACGCAAGGGGGACGCCGGCAAAGCCCGAGGACCTGCGGAGCCACGACTGCCTGCTGTTCAACTTCGATCCATCCCGATCCCGTTGGCCCTTTTGCACCCAAGGCAGGCGAACCGAGGTTCACGTCAGCGGCAGGTTCACCGCCAATAGCGGCGAAGCGCTCGGAATGCTGGCGGTTTCCGGCCTCGGAATTGCACGCGTGGCACGCTTTGCCGTGGAAGACGACCTGGCAGCTGGCCGCCTGCGTGAAGTGCTCCCGGGCGACACCATCGACGAAGGCCATGAAGTTCACGCCTTATTCGTCGGCGGGGACCCGATCCCCGCCCGGGTGCGGGCCTTGGTTGATTTCCTGGCCGACAGGATGGGGACGCGGTCAGGCCAATAGCGGCTTCCGGATCAGGCCCTCAGATAGGTCTCGTTCGCGAGTTTGATCGAGGTTTGTCGGCAGCGTAGCAGAGGATGAAATTGCCCCCTGTCGCCGCGAGAAAAGCAAAAGGGCAGCACACAAGGTGCTGCCGTCCGGCCGGCATGAGGGAGCAGCCGCCTTAGTTGGTCGGCCAGGGCTGGCAGACCTCGTCAACGTTTTCGGCCGTGACCATCGGGTGCGGCACGTAGACGGATTTGGACATCTCGGCACCGTTGAAAAGATCGACGATGCTCTGCACCGCAAAGGTCGCCTCGTCGACCGGCGATTGCAGGACGGTGCCGTACTGAAGGCCCGCTTTGATGTTCTTGATGCCGACCGGCTCGCAGCCGCCGCCGACCATCGCCATCTCTGTGGGGTCGAGCCCGGCACGCTCCGCGGCGATCAGAACACCCTGCATCATAATGTCTTCTGCGGCATAGACGCCGACGATCTCATCACCGTACTTGGTAAAGAGGCCAGCCGCGGCCTGTGTCGAAGTTCCGGTGTCCCAATTTCCCGGCTGCGCACCGAGGATCTCGAGATTGGGTGCCAGATCTGCCAGCGTTTCGGTGAAGCCTTTGGTCATCGAAATGGTCTGCGCCTGACCCACGATGCCGGTGATCATGATCACGCCACCTTCCAGCGGTTTGCCCTTCGCCTCCAGCGCGTTGATCAGAAGCTGTGCCGACTTCGAGCCTTGTTCCTCGTAATTGCCCCCGGTGTATTGCACCCAGAGGTCCTCGCGCGCCTTGTCGGGCTGCACGTCGGTCAGCAGCAGCGGGATGTCGGCGCGCTGAACCTTGCGCATCGCCGGGAAGAGCGCGGTGCCGTCGATGGTCCACAGCAGGATGGCATCGGGGCGCTTGGCGATCGCCTGACCGACCTGCGTCGCCTGTTGTGCCGGGTCGAACTTATTGGTCACGACTTCAAGGTCGATGCCCTTCTCGGCGGCCAGCTTGCGGATCTGGTCGTTGTAGACGGCGCAATACTCGCAGATGTCGTCTGCGCCGAGGAAGATGACCTTCTTGCCAGCCTGCGCGCCCTCTGCGGCGACACTTGCGGAGGCGAGGAGCGAGCCGGCGAGCAGTGCGCCGAAGGTCGATCGGATGATGTTCATTGGGCAGTCCTTCCTGTTGGTTATTCTGTTGGAAATTTCAGGCCAGTCTGGCCCGGAGCCAGGTGGCGGGTGCGCCCCCGGCAAGGACCGCGATCAGCAGCACGCCACCGTTCAGCAGCAGGATCGCGGGGGAGCTGGCACCGATCAGCCCCAACCCGTTGTTCAGAACGGCCAGCACCAGCACACCGATGGCAACGCCGAAGGGGCGCCCGACACCCCCGGAGAGCGCCACGCCTCCGAGGATCGCCGCCGAAGCGCCCTGCAGCAGCAGGTTCGCACCGAAGGTCGACGAGGCGCGGCCCAGCGTGATCGCCAGCAGAGCGCCCGCCAGTGCGGCGAAGAGCCCGCTCAGCACGAAGGTCGTTACCACCGCGCCGCGCACGTCCGCCCCGGCCATGCCCGCGGCCTTGCGGTGGCTGCCGGCGGCAATGATGTCCCGCCCCATTCGCGTGAAGGCCAACATCAGCCCCGTGACCACGAAGAGCACGATGGTGATGACCGAGCGTGGTGAGAGGACGCCGAACCAGTCCATGTTGAAGGCGTCGGTGAGGTCGTAGTTCTCGAAGTTGACGGCCTGACCGCCCTCAAGCCAGACGGCGAAGCCCGAGAGCAGGATCATCACGCCCAGCGTGGTGACCAGCGACGAGACACCAAGCTTCAGCGTCACGATGCCATTGAAGAGCCCGACCAGCCCGCCGAAAGCGAGCGCAGCAAGCAGCCCCAGAACGGCATTATCGGCTCCGCATTTCAGCATGATGAGGCCCGAGACCGCGACCATCGCGCCGCCCGAGAGGTCGAACTCCCCTGCCAGCATCGTCAGGGCCAGCCCGAGCGCGACGAGACCCAGCAGCGCGAAGCTCTCGCCGAGCGCAAAGATATTGCCCGCCGCGAGGAAGTAGCTGTTGGCGGCGGTGAAGATCACCGCCATACCAAGCAGTAGCAGCCAGCGCAGGGCGAGAAGCGGGTTTTCGGCAAGCATTTTCATGAAGCTCTCCCTTCTCAACGTTTCTTGCGGGCCAGCAGGGCGCCGGCCGTGACCGCCACCAGAACGGCGAGCCCCTTGACCATGAGCTGCACCTCGTAGGCGAAATTGTTGACGAGCAGGATGTTGGTGAGCACGGCAAGGAACAGCGTGCCCGAGGCCACGTCGATGATCCGACCGCGACCGCCGCCCGAGATCTCGCTCGGGGACATCTTCCGCGCCCTGCTTCCCTTCATCGGGCTTCAGGCTTTCGCGCTCGCTATGATGCTCTGCTTCCCGCAGATCGCCGTCTACTGATGGGCTTCGGCCGACACTGAAACAGGTACGGATCACATGAAGATCGTTTTCCACGGCGCCAATGCGCTCACCTTCGTCGATGGCTTCGAAACGCTCCTGGAGACCCCGCATGAGCTCGTCACAGTGTCGGACACGTTCGATGGAGCAGGAGACCTCGAGCACAACCAGACCGCCGAAATCATTGTCGGCACCCACAGCCGCGCCGAGTACCCGCCGACCTCGGCCAAGCTCTTCCAGCTTCCGGCGGCGGGCTATGACGGCGTGCATTTCCCTTCTCTCCCTGCGGGCTGCGCGGTCTGCAACTGCTTCGGTCATGAGAATGCCATCGCCGAATACGTCATGGCGGCGCTGCTCGCGCGGCACGTCCCGCTGGCCGAGGCCGACCGGCAACTCCGACAGGGCGACTGGCACTACTGGGCCGGCGGCCCCTCGGGCCTGCGCACCGAACTTGGCGCGCAGAGCGTCGGCATCGTCGGGCACGGACACATCGGCAGCACGCTTGCGGCCCGGGCTCTTGCCTTCGGCATGACGGTACATGTGGCGAACCGCTCACCGGTCTCCACCCCGGACTATGCGGCCACTTATGGCCTTGCGGACCTGACGGAAATGGCATCGCACATCGATGTTCTGATCAACACGCTGCCGCTGAGCGACGGGACCGCAGGGATCATCGGCGCAGACGTCCTAAACGCATTGGGAGCAGAGGCCATCGTGATGAACGTCGGCCGCGGTCCGGTCATCGACGAGGACGCGCTCTTCGAGGTGCTCTCGACCAGAAGGATCGGTGGCGCGATCATCGACACGTGGTACGTCTATCCGACACCCGATCAGCCGAACCCAATGCCGGGGCACAAACCGTTTCACGACCTCGACAACGTGACACTGACGCCGCACATGTCAGGCTGGACCAACGGGACGATCACCCGGAGGCAGCAGGCAATGGCGCGCAACATCGACCGCCTTGCAAGAGCTGAGAGCCTTGATAACCGAGTGCTTTGAGTAGGGTCGCCGCACGTAGCATTGGTTCTATGGCCAAAGAGATCGCCATTCCGTTGCTTTCTATGATCGCGACAGCGCAGGAGCCGCCAATCTCGGCGAAAAGTCGGCGCGTGGACCATATGCATCGCCACGTTTGTCTTTCCTATCGTAAGCTTGGCGCGCAGATCTCGCGGCCTTCACGAAAGGCTCCCGCCAGTTGCTCGCGACACGATGAACATAAGCGTGCGATAGATGACGCAATCGCGCTTTCCAGAGCCCGGTTTGGACGCCGGGCTCTCAGCTTGGCTAAGCCAATGTCACAAGCTGAAGGCACGTTTTACGCGCAGCACGGCCGCCATCCTTGTTAAGCGGCGGCCCGCTGCGCGAACACTCAGGTCCAGGTCTGCCCGAACAGGCGCATCCAGTTGCCGCCGAGGACCTTGACGATGCGCTCGGCGCTCCAGCCGCGGCGGATCATTTCGGCAGTCAGGTTAGGGAATTCATCGTTGCTGCGGATGCCCTCGGGCTTGGTGATTTTCGCCGAGCCGAACTCGGTGAGCGTCCGACCGGTGCCCTTGTCCTTATTTGCCCAGAGCAGCCACGGGCCCGGACGAGCACGGTTGTGGTTGAAGTCGGTGCCGATGGCCACGTGGTCTTCGCCGACCAGATCCATCGTGTATTCCATCGCGTCGATGACATCCGCCACGGTCGCGTCATTGCCCTTGGCCAGACCCGGCGCGAAAAGCGAAGTGCCGATTACACCGCCCTTTTCGGCGCAGGCCTTGAACACTTCGTCGGGCTTGTTGCGGGGCACGTCGCGCAGACCGCGCGGCAGGCAGTGGGTGATCGCAACCGGTTTTTTCGAATGCGCGATGGTGTCGAGCGAGGTCTGGATGCCAACGTGGCTAAGGTCGATCATGATGCCCGCTTCGTCCATCGCGTCCACCGCCTCGCGGCCAAAGCCGGTCAGTCCGCTGTCCTTCTCCTCGAGGTAGCCCGCGCCAAAGAAGTTCTGGGTGTTGTAGGTCAGCTGCATGATGTTGACGCCGAGATCCTTGAAGATCCCGAAGTAGTCGAGCCGGTCTTCGACGGGCGAGGTATTCTGCCAGCCAAAAATAATGCCCACTTTGCCCTCGGCCTTGGCACGCTCGATGTCTGCCAAGGTCTTCACCGGCATAGCAATGTCGGCATTCTCGGCCAGCTTTCGCTTCCACATGATGACGTACTCCATGCCGCCGCGGAAGTTCTCCCACAGCACAGAGGACGCAGAGATCGCCGTGACCCCGCCCTTCTGCGCCTCGAGCAGCAACTCTCGGTTGAAGTCCGAGCATTGTAGGGCGTCGATGACGAGGGATTTGGAATGCAGGTCGCTGTCAGTCACGAGAGGTGTCCTTGGATCGGTGGAGATGTCGGTTGGGAACGCGGCGGAGTGCCGTCAGACGGTGACGGCCATGTCGGAGGGCAGCCATTCCTCGCCGGTCATGTCGGGCGTGTCGAAGGCGCGGAAGCGGTCCAGATGGCGCTCTGCATCCTCGGCGAAGAGCGAGCGCACAAGACCGGAGGCGAGACGCCTCGCGCCTTCGCTGGCCGACGGGATGCCCGATGTCACCTTGCCGTGGCTGGGCACGGCGGCATAGGCAAAGCAGGTCAGCCGAGCCAGCGCCGGACAGCTGCCAGAGGTCTTTTCCTGAAACGCGAAGTCATCACCGAGATAGGGATGGGCCGCAAGAACGGGGTTCTGCGCGGCGCGCGTCGGCCCCACGACATCGCCCCACGTCCGGATGTGAGGGGCAAACGCCGAGAGTTCCGGACGCTCGTCCAGCGCCACGCCAAAACCGGTTGCAAAGATTGCCACATCGGCCTCGATCACGCCCTTGCGCGTGGTCACGCGGATGCCAGTCGTCGTCTCTTCAACGGCCTCGAAGGCGGCACCGAGGTGCAGATGCGCATTGGAATGGCGCGCGACGCGCTCTACCGAGTGTTTCGGCGGCGGCACCGGGAAACGGTCGCCTTCATTCATCAGATCCCATTTGGCGTCATCAGGCAGGCCGACATAGCCGGCGGTCATGCCGCGCGAGCCGGTACCGGTGAACTTGTCAATCACCGGGATCGCGGCGCGGCGCACCAGCAGGTCCATTCGGGCGCAGCCCGCTTCCAATGCCGTGGCGGCGTTGTCCATGGCCGAGGCCCCTGCCCCCACCACGATCACCCGCTTGCCCGCAAGTTCTGTGACGTCGAACGCGTCAGCCGAGTGATAGACCTTGCCCCGCGGCAGCCCCCGTGCAGCCTCCGGAAGGCGCGGCGCCCCAAGCGCGTCGAGCCCAGTGGCCAGAACAACGCGGCGTGCCAGCACATCGCCTTGCGCGGTGGTCAGCCGGAACAGCGCACCTTCGGGCGTGATCGCGGACACGTCGCAATCGTTGACCACATCGGCACCGGTCATCTCGCGGTACCAGATCATGTAGTCCATCCACATCTCGCGCGGGGCGAGGTCCATCTTGTCCCAAGCCTCGGTGCCCCATTGCGCTTCGAACCATGCGCGGAAGGTCAGCGCCGGAATGCCGAGCGCGGGGCCAGCGGCCTCCTTTACGGTGCGCAGCGTCTCCATCCGGGCATAGGTGATCCACGGCCCCTCGCGATCCTTCGGCGCCCGATCGTAAAGGCGGACCTTGAACACCCCTTCCATCGCCAGCGCGGCGTTCGCGGCAAGCCCGCAGAGCCCCGCACCGACAATGGCAACGTCGAGCACCTCTTCCCCGTCCGGGCTCGTCGTTTCCGGCATCCAGGCCTTCGGCGGCAGGTTCAGCAGGCTGCGTTGCCGGGCCAGTTCGGCTTCAAGCGCGGGAAGGCCAATGGGTGCAGTCATGGTCACGTCCTCATCAGGTTTCCGACCCGTTTCAGCAGATCCGGGTCCTGCGGATCCTGAAAGGCGCAATCGGGAATGATGCCTTGGCAGGCGGTGCGAAAGGCCTCGACAAAGCGCATCTGCGACGGCGCGAAAGCGCGGTCGGCGGCGCTGAAGAGGCCCCAGAAATAAGGAATGTCGGTCGAGATCGGCAGCACGGTCACGCCGCGCACCGGAATCCCGAAGGCGGTCACCGGATCGACCAGCGCAATGCCAAGCCCGGAACGGGCCGCCATCATTGCGTTAAGCGACGAATTGGTCGACAGGGTCTGCGCCGGGCGTACCCGCTCGGCTTCGAGCGCGAGATCAATGGAGTGGCGGATGCGGTAGGCATTGCCCACGGTGATCAGCCGGGCGCCATCGAGCCGCGACAGCGGCAGTGGTTCGACACCTTTCAACTCCGCTTCGGGCGCAGAATCGGAGACCACCGCCACCAGCCGGGATTCGCAGATCACGTGTCGCTCGAGGCCCATGTGATCCAGCGGATAGGCCGCCACGCCGAAATCCGAGGTGCGACTGCGCACCGCGCGGACGACATGCTCGGCGCTCATCGTTTGCAGGTCCATGTGGTCGGGTAGTTCGTCCCCCAGAGCCTGCAGCGAGGGCCCGATGAGCCCACCGGCCATGGTGGGTGTTGCGGCGATGTCGAGCGACGGCAGTCGCTCTTCGCGGATCGCTTCGGCGCGCCCGCGGACCTGCCGCAGACCCGCGATAACCCGTTGCACCTCCTCGTGGAAACGCAGGCCGCGATCGGTCGGAGAGATGCGCGGACCGTTGCGGTGAAACAATTGGAAACCGACCTCGGCCTCCAGATCGCGGACCAGCCGGGTCACGGCGGGCTGCCCCACCCCAAGCTTGCGCGCGGCACCGGTCATCGAGCCGCAGGACATGGCGGCTTCGAAGGCTTCAAGCGCCCGTACGTCGAAAATTCTATCATTCTCTCTTGACATGATGGCCTCATCATTATCCAAAATGTGCATACTGACAAGCCCAGAATGCGCGTCTGGAATAATCGCTTCGAAGCGCGGCGCCCCGCCTACGCACCGCTCGAACTGCACAACAGGAGATCATCCATGTCCTTCCTTGCCCGCCTCGCCGGCACCGCGGTCCTCGCCACCGCTGCCCTGCCGCTGCACGCCGAAACCTGGCGCCTCAGCTCGATGATGACCCCCGACAGTTTCGAGGGGCAGACCTATCAGCGCTTCGCGGATTTGGTGGACGAGTACACCGACGGTGAGATCGAAGTGCGCATCTACCCTAACGAACAGATCGGGTCGATGGACTCGGTTGTCGAACAGTTGAGCCAGGGTGTCATTCAGCTTGCGCCGTCGGCGATCTCGTTCATGTCGCGCTGGGAAGAGGGCATCAACTACGCCGTCGCTCCGTTCCTGTTTGATGACTACGACCACTGGGCGAACTTCATCAACGGCGAGCTGTTCCAATCATGGCTCGGGACCGTCGAGGAAGAGGCGAACATCACCGTCCTCGGCAACATCCCCGACATGCCGCGCGGGTCGTTCCGAACGCTGCTCTCCAACGAACCGGTGGAAACTGCGGCGGACATCGAAGGCCTGAAGCTGCGCCAGTACCAGAACGACCTGATCATCGACGCCTGGACCTACCTCGGCGCCGAAGTGCGGGTGCTGCCGTGGGGTGAGGTTTACGACGGTGTGAACCGCGGCATTGTCGATGCGGTGACCTCGCCCGCCGAGTCGATCGAGTCCATGCGCTTTTACGAAGTCGCACCGAACATTATCCGCACCGACGAATACCCGCAGGCGGTGTCGTGGATGATGAACCAGAACGCGTGGGAAGGTCTCAGCACCGAGCAGCAGGACGCGATGACCCGGGCCCACAAAGAGGCCGCCGCCTATGGTCGCGAGCTTCTGGCCAAGCAGGCTGCCTCGCTGCAGGCCGATCTCGAGGCTCAGGACGGCGTCAGCGTGAACTTTGACTTCGACAACGGCCCTCTGGTCGAGAAGATGCAGACGTTCTACGCCGATCTCGACAGCGCCGGCGAGTTGCCCGAAGGCCTGCTCGACGCGGTCGAAGCGGCGCGCGGCGAGTAATCCATGACGCCTGCCCGGGACACCTCCTCCACACCCGGCACCGGCCCTCGCGGGCCGGTCGCTGGATTGAACGCCGCTCTCGACGGGATCGCGCAGCTCTTCAAGGTGCTGGCGACGCTTTGCCTTGCCGTGATGGTCGGGCTCAACCTGTTCAACGTCATTTCGCGATCCGCCTTCGGCGTCGCCTACGGCTGGATCTTCAGCTGGACGCTGCTGCTGTTCGTGTGGATGCTGCTTCTGGGTCTCTTCGTCTACGTCCGCCAGCGCCGTGACGTGGTGGTGGACATCTTCGTGACCTGCCTGCCGACGCTGCCAAAGCGCATTGCCGCGCTGTTTGCCTGCGCGGTCGGCGCGGCGGTCATGCTGGCCATCCTGCGCGGCGCACCGGCGCTGCTGTCGATGCAGAGCGCCAAGATGGATGGCATCGACCTGCCGATCTACGTGCGCTCGATGCCGCTATTCGTTTCGGCAGGGCTGGTTCTGGCGCATTTCGTGCTCGATTTCATCTCAATCGCCACTGGCGCCCGCCCCGCCTTTCCCAAGCAGACCGAACCGGTGGAACAAGGAGCCGTTGAATGACCCTCGGATTCATCGTGATCGGCGGGTTCATCCTGCTGATGCTGCTCGGCGTGCCGGTCACCATGGCCATCGGCGCCGGGTCCGTTGCGGGGCTCTACTGGGCGGGCTTCGGCGACATGTCGATGGTCGTGCCGCAACAGATCCTTGACGGGGCGGCCAAACCCGCGCTGCTGGCCATCCCCTTCTTCATCCTCGCGGGCAATTTGATGAACGCGATCGGGCTGACCGACCGGATTTTCAATTTCTGCCTCGCCCTCGTCGGCCACTTCCGTGCCGGTCTGGCCTATGTCAACGTCATCGCCTCGCTGCTCTTCGCCGGGGTCTCGGGCGCGGCCACAGCCGACATTGCCGGCCTCGGCCAGCTTGAGGTGAAGGCGATGCGCGCGCGGGGTTACAAGCCCGAGTTCGCCGCCGCGCTGACCGTCGCCACCTCGCTCGTTGGCCCGATCGTGCCGCCCTCGATCAGCCTGATCGTCTATGCGTGGCTGGCCAATGAATCCGTCGCCCGGCTGTTCCTTGCGGGCGTGGTGCCCGGCATTCTGGTGGCGCTGAGCTTCATTCTTTACATCCGCACCGTTGCGCAGTGGGTTGAAATGCCGCGCGAGCCGCGCGCCAGCTGCTCGGACATTCGCCGCGCCGCGGTCGAGGGTCTACCAGCGCTCGTCGCGCCCGGGATCATCCTTGGCGCCATCGTCTTCGGCTTTGCCACCGCCACAGAGGCCGGGGTGATCGCCTGCGGCTACTCGATCCTGATCGGCCTGTTCTACCGCTCGCTGTCGTTCAAGGGCGTGTGGGACGCGCTGGTGGAAAGCGCAGTGCTGTCGTCGCTGATCATGCTGATCATCGGCTTCTCGCAGATCATGGGCTGGCTCTTTGCCTTCGAGCAGGTCCCACAGGCCTTCGCCTCGGGGATCCTAGAGGCGATCAGTCAGCGCTGGGTGTTCCTGACCTTCACCATCGTGCTGCTGGTACTGATCGGCTGCTTCATGGAGGCATCCCCGGCCAAGATCATCCTGCTGCCGCTGCTGCTGCCCGCCGCTGACGCCTTCGGTATCGACCGGGTGCAGTTCGGCATGATCATCACGCTGGCACTGCTGCTGGGGATCGCCACTCCGCCGCTCGGCGTCGGCCTTTACCTGATGTCAGCCGTGTCGGGGGTGCGCTTCGAGCGGCTCGCCGTCGCAATCCTCCCGCTGATGATCCCGCCCGTTCTGGTGCTGATCCTAATCGCGGCCTTCCCGCAGATCACGCTCTGGCTGCCAGACCTCGTGATGGGGCCGCAATGACCAAGGACTTCGCAATGACGCCGCTCTCCCGCACCGCCGACGCTATGGACTGCGCCGCAGGGCTCGACCCGGACGGTGAAACCTTTGCACTACGCGCGCGCCGTCCGGAGTATGTGGAGGGTGCCGAAGCCTGCCGCGCCTCGGTGCTGGCACCGCAAGACGATCTGGGCCTCTCAGTCCCCCTGCGCGCGGCCATAGCACGCCGTGTCGCACTGACCGCAGACAACGGCGCGCTGCTGGCAGGCTACCCCCTCCCCGACGATCCGGCGCTTGGGGCGCTGGCGACTGGCGACGTGCCCGCCGACCCGCTGCAGCGCGCCTTGGCCTTTCATACGGACATGATCGCCACCGACCCGGGAAAATCTGGCCCCGGGCACCTGCAGGCGCTACTGGACGTCGGCCTGAGCGTGCCACAGGTGATCGCCTTGTCGGAACTTCTGGCCTATGTGTGCTTTCAGATCCGCGTCGCGTACGGGCTCTCGCTTCTTGAGGAGGTCTGCACATGACCACGTCGAACGGCGACCCGCTCACACCACCCCGGATCCGCCTCAAGGCGCTGAAGTGGTCCCCGCACCTGCCGCCCGTCGAGATCGAGGATGCGACGCCCGCCCAGCGTGAGGCGATGAAGGTCACGCCTTCGGCCAAGAAGGTGTCACCCTACGTACGTACGCTTGCGCATGATCCCGAAAGCTACGTTGCCCGAACCACGCTTTTTAATGCGATCATGTATGCCGAGGGGGGCCTGCCCCGCGCCGACCGAGAACTTGGCGCGCTTGGCGCCTCGCTGGTCAACGGTTGCGAGTACTGCGCCAACGTCCACGCCCGCCAGCACCACAAGCTGTCGGGCTCTTCATCCTTGATCGCCGCGCTTTGGACCGCGCAACCCGAGACGCTCCCGGAACGCGATCAGGCGATACTTGCGCTTGCCGAGAGCCTGACCCAGACCCCGCCGACCGCCACGCCGGCACATATCGATCGGCTCAAGGCCAGCGGCATGGAGCCGTTCGAGGTCGTCGACCTGATCCACTCGATCGCGATTTTTGGCTGGGCCAACCGGCTAATGCACCCGCTGGGCCATTCCGACACCTAATCGCCGACCTGAGCCAGCCCCACGAAAGTGGTCCATCCACGAAGCCTCAAGTACGGTCGGATTTCGACGAACAGAGATGTTAAGGAATGGCCGGAAAACGAGAAAGCCCGGAAGACACGTTCAGAAAACTCTGCCAGATCGAGGTGCTGCATGGCCAAGGTTGGTCGATGGCTGACGCAATACGGCAGATCGGAATATCGCGGCACGCATTCTAGCGATCACGCAAGCAAACGTTCTTCAGTCCGCGGCCAGCAAGCCACAACGGCGTGCAGCACGTCAGGCTGGCTGCAGGAACTCCGAGAACTCCTTTGCCCCGGGCATGTGCACCTGCGTCTCGGTGCAGCCGAGCAAACGGTTGGTCATGCGCTCTTCAAGGCTGAGGCGCTGTTCCAGCATCGCCTCACCTCCGGCCAGATCGCCCGCCGCACAGCGCTGACGCGCCTGCGCAAAGACCACCCAGCGCATGCGCCATGCGTGCTGTAGCAGATCGACCGTCATAGCGGCGTCGATTACGTCGAAGACCCCCTCCCGAACGCCCTCTTCCACAAGCGTGCGCATCAAGGGCGTCGCGCGCCGACGGGCCTCTTGCTCGAGCTTGAGGAAGATCGCCTCATTGCCCGCCATCATGGCGATCCGGATGACGCCCATGATCTTGTCGGCGTGCTCCAACTCCCAGCGGGTGGTGCCGTCTAGATAGGCCGTGAACCGCGCCGCGGCGCCGCCTTCGCTGCGCTCGTAGACCGCCTGCCCGGCAGAATTGCTGGCGTCCGTCAGCCGCAGAAGCACCGCGCCGAGCACATCGTCCTTGGACGTGAAGTGGTGATAAAATCCGCCCTTGGAGATGCCCGCCGCGTCGAGCAGCAGCGCCACCGTCACCTCCTCCCACGGGTGGGTCGACAGCAGGTCGGTGGCAACGTCGAGGA
The DNA here is from genome assembly GCF_001687105.1 of Salipiger sp. CCB-MM3. Classification (NCBI taxonomy): domain Bacteria; kingdom Pseudomonadati; phylum Pseudomonadota; class Alphaproteobacteria; order Rhodobacterales; family Roseobacteraceae; genus Salipiger; species Salipiger sp. CCB-MM3. The sequence continues at coordinate 252,051 of NZ_CP014599.1, read as the reverse complement.
TCGCGGTGCGGCGATCTTCGGCGGACATTCTGGAACGTTTGGTGTTCACGATTACGTTCTCCGTCAGCTCTGGCCTTGATTACCGACCGACCGTCGGTATGTAAAGCAGCTCAGACGTCACTTCGATCACGCCTTGATGAGCGAGAGTAGCAGCATGACCGACCACACCGCCGCCGAGGCGACGCCCGAAGCCCTGCGGTTCGAGACCGACCGCGGCTCGTCGCGCCCGTTCTGGATCGCAATCTCCTTGGTCGCCGCCATCATTCTCTGGATGGGCAGCGGTTTCTTCCTGCCCGGCTCCGAGCCCGCGGCGGAAGCCGCCGCCGACGATCCGCTGCCGCCATCGGTGATGGTCCTGCAATCCAAGGCCGAGCCGGTCACCCTCAGCTACCGCGCCGAAGGTCAGGCCCTGCCCGACCGCGATACCGACGTCATCGCCGAAACCGCCGGCACGGTGATCGAAATGCCCTTTGCCAAGGGCGACCGGGTGCAGCGCGGCGACGTGCTGGCGCGGCTCAATTCCGCCCGCGCCGAGGCGGCGCTCACCCAAGCCGAAGAGCAGCGGGCCAATGCGCAGCGCGAGTTCGACAATGCCGCGCAGTTGTTCGAACGCGGGGTCGCCACCAACGACCGGCTATCCGAGGCCCGCGCGGCGCTCGCCGCCGCCGAGGCTGATGTGGCCAGCGCCGAAGAGGCCATCGACAATCTCGTCGTCGAGGCCCCCTTTGCCGGGCGCATCGAAGGGCTGCCCGCAAGCGAGGGGGAATATGTGCAGGCCGGGGCCACGATCTCGCGCGTGGTCGACAATGACCCGCTGACCGTCGCCATTCAGGTGCCGCAACAGGCGCTGAGCCGGATCAGCGAGGGTCAGAGCGCTGAGGTCAACTTCATCACCGGCCAGACGCGCGAGGGCCGGGTCAGCTTTGTTGGCGCCGCTGCCGCCTCGGAGACCCGCACCTTCCTGACCGAGATCGAGGTCGAAAATCCCGGCGGTGAGGTGCCCGCCGGTGTGTCGGCGCAGGTGACGATCCCCACCGGCGAGGCCACGGCCCATCGCGTCGCCCCGTCGATCATCTCGCTGGACGAGGCCGGGCAGATCGGCCTCAAGACGGTCGAGGACGGGCGCGTCGCCTTCCACCCGATCCAGATCGTGAAAACCGAGATCGACAGCGTCTGGGTCACCGGGCTCGACGACGACGTCACGATCATCACCGTAGGCCAAGGCTTTGTGCGCGACGGCGAGGAGGTCCGCGCCGAGCCTCAGGAAGAGACCGAACAGGTCTCGGATGCAGCCGCGGGCGTTCCGCTCGAGATCGCGGAGGACAAGCCGTGAACAGCCTGATCGACGCCGCCTTTTCCCGTGGCCGGGCGATGATGATCCTGCTGGGGATGATCCTCGCCTTCGGTGCCGTGGCCTATATCTCGATCCCCAAGGAAGCGAACCCCGAGGTTCCGCTGCCGCTGGTTTATGTCAGCACCACGCTCGACGGCATCAGCCCGTCTGACGCCGAACGCCTGCTGATCGAGCCGATGGAGGCCGAGTTCGGCGCCATCGAAGGGCTCGAGAAAATGTCCGCCGAGGCCACCGAAGGCTTTGCCAGCGTGCAGCTCGAATTTGCCGCTGGCGGCGATATCGACGAGGCGCTCGACAAGGTGCGCGAGGCCGCCGACACGGTGCAGAGCGACCTGCCCGACGACGCCACCACGCTCAACGTCACCGAGATCAACACCGCGCTCTTTCCAATCATCACCGCCGTGCTGTCCGGCCCCCTGCCCGAGCGCACCCTCAATGACGTCGCCGAGGCGGTTCAGGACAAGCTCGAAGCGCTGCCCGGTGTGCTGGAAGTGGACATCGGCGGCGCCCGCGAGGAATTCCTCGAGGTGCTGATCGACCCGACCGTCTTCCAGACCTACAACCTCAGTTTCGAGACGCTGACCAGCCAGTTGCAGCGCAACAACCAGCTGATCGCCGCAGGCGCCATCGAGACCGGCGGCGGGCGCATCGTGCTGAAGGTGCCCGGGCTGATCGAAGACCTCGAGGACGTGATGGCCATGCCGGTGAAGGTCGATGGCACCACTGTCGTCACCTTTGGCGACGTCGCCACCGTGCGCCGCACCTTCGAAGACCCCACCGGCTATGCGCGCATCGACGGCCAGCCCTCGCTGGCGCTGGAGGTCACCAAACGCTCGGGCGCCAATATCATCGACACCGTCGCGGCCACCAAAGCGGTCATCGACGAGATGAGCGCCGACTGGCCCGAAAGCCTGCGCGTCACCTACCTGCAGGACCAGTCCGAGCAGGTGAAGACGCTGCTTTCCGATCTCGAGGCCAACGTCATGGCCGCCGTCATGCTGGTGATGATCGTCATCGTCTTCGCCCTCGGGCTGCGCTCGGCGATCCTTGTCGGCCTGTCCATTCCGGGCGCGTTCCTCGCCGGCGTCGCCATCATCTGGGCGATGGGGTTCACCATGAACATCGTGGTGCTTTTCGCGCTGATCCTCGTGGTGGGCATGCTGGTCGATGGCGCCATTGTCACCGTCGAGCTTGCTGACCGCCGCCTGCAGGAGGGCGACAGCCCCAAGGCCGCCTACGCCCATGCCGCCAAGCGCATGGCTTGGCCGATCATCGCCTCCACCGCCACCACGCTTTCGGTGTTCTTCCCGCTGCTGTTCTGGACCGGGCTCATCGGGCAGTTCATGAAATATCTGCCGATCACCGTGATCCTGACGCTGGGCGCCTCGCTCTTCATGGCGCTGATCTTCATCCCCGTCCTCGGCGGTATGATCGGGCGCAACCAGCCGCAGACCGCCAAGGCAAAGGCCACGCTGCACGCCGCCGAGCGCGGCGACCCGCGCCGCATCCCCGGTTTCACAGGTGCCTACGTACGGCTCTTGGAGCGCGCGATCCTGCGGCCCTGGACCACCGTGGTTCTGGCGCTGGCGCTGCTGCTCGGCGGGTTTGCCCTTTACGGCCAGTTCGGGCGCGGCATCTCGTTCTTCCCCTCGGTCGAGCCGGAATTCATGCAGGTGCAGGTGCGCGCCCGCGACAACCTGTCGATCTACGAGCGCGACGATCTGGTCCGCAAGGTTGAGGACAGGCTCACTGGCACCGAAGGCATCGAGAGCGTTTACGCCCGCTCGACCATGAGCGCGGGCGGCGGCGAGGAAGACGTGATCGGCACTCTGCAGCTCGATCTGGTGGACTGGCAGGCGCGCCGCACCGCCGCCGAGATCGGGGAGGACATCCGCGCCAAGATGGCCGACATCGCCGGAATCGACGTGCAGGTGGAGACCGAAAGCGGCGGCCCGTCCAGCGGCAAGCCGGTGAACCTGCGCGTCTCGGCCGAAGATTTCACTCAGCAGAGCGCGGCGGTCGATAAGGTGCTGGCGGCGATGGAGCGTGTCGGCGGCTTCACCGATGTGACCGACACCCGCCCGCTGCCCGGCGTCGAGGTGGCGATCAACGTCGACCGCGCCGAGGCGGCGCGCTTTGGTGCCGATGTCAGCCTGCTGGGACAGGCGGTGCAACTGCTCACCCAAGGCATCACCGTCACCGACTATCGCCCGCCGGACGCCGACGGCGAGCTGGACGTCCGGGTGCGCTTCCCGAACGACTCGCGCTCGCTGTCGGAACTGACCAACCTGCGTGTGCCCACTTCGGCGGGGCTCGTGCCGATCTCCAACTTCGTGACCTTCGAGCCGGTGGAGCGCGTCGGCGTCATCCGCCGCATCGACGAGCAGCGCGTGACCACCATCGAGGCCAATGTCGCGCCGGGGCTGCTGGTCAACGATCAGGTCACCGCCCTGCGCGCCGCGCTTGATCAGGCCGATCTGCCCGACAGCGCAAGTTATGAGTTCGCGGGCGAAGCCGAGGACCAGCAGGAGTCGATGACCTTTCTGGCGCTCGCCTTCGTCGCCGCCATCGTGTTGATGTTCCTGATTCTCGTGGTCCAGTTCAACAGCTTCTACCAGTCCTTCGTGGTGATGAGCGCCATCGTCTTCTCGATCGGGGGCGTGCTGCTAGGGCTGGTCGTCACCGGGCGCCCCTTCGGCATCGTGATGGGAGGGGTCGGCGTGATCGCCCTTGCGGGCATCGTGGTGAACAACAACATCGTGCTGATCGACGCCTATAACGACCTGCGCAAAGACGGGCTCTCGCCGCTCGAGGCTGCGCTGCGCACCGGCGCGCAACGTCTGCGCCCGGTGGTGCTCACCTCGATCACCACGGCGCTGGGGCTGATGCCGATGGTCTTGGGGATGAACATCAACTTCATCTCGCGCGAGATCGTCTTCGGCGCCCCCTCGACGCAATATTGGACCGAGCTGTCGAGCGCCATTGCCGGCGGGCTGGTGATCGCCACCGTGCTCACCCTCGTGGTGACCCCGGCGATGCTGATGCTGCGGGAAAAACGCGAGACACGCTCAGTGCCACGCAGCATTCGAAAAGAGCAGGCCTTAGTTTCATAAGCTGCAGTTCTGGCTGCAGTTTGGCACCGCGAGCCAAAGGCGGTACCCTGCGATGGACATGGTGCCGCCATTTGATTTGCTCACTCCACGGCAGGCAATCCGGGCCAAAAGGCACCCCCATGCCAGAGCCCGCCCTCAGTGCTTTATCCGCATCGCCGCGATCTGCGCCGAGGTGGGCCGGTTGGCCCGCCGGATCAGCAAAAGCAGCAGTCCGAACACCACGAGGAGCAGCCCGATGCCCATCAGCCCGTACCAAAGGTCGAAGAAAGAGAGCGCGATCAGCATGGCCAGCAGCACCACAAAGATCGACACGAAAAAGATATCCGCCAGTTTCATTTTCTTGCATTCAGTTAGATAGTTACGCCTTCCGCCCGCGCGGACCCCTGCCCGGCGCTCCGACCGGCGCGAGGCCCCACCGGTAGTGCAGAACCACGGCAACCGCGAGCCTCGGCGTCGGCATCAGCGCAAGACCGCCGATCACCCAGTGCTGAGCGCCGGGATGGCTCGGGCGCATGCTTGGATGAGTTGCCCCCGCAGCCTCAGATCAGGATGCGCCTGCGCCCCTCATCCATCTCGTCGGCGGCATGGGCGCGGATCATTTCCGAGGCGACGCGGATATCCTCGGCGATGGCATGAGCCGCCGCCGCGCCGTCATGGGCCTGCAGCGCTTGGCAGAGTTGGCGGTGGTGCTCGCGCGAATGGTGAGTGCGCGACCGGGTCAGACCCTCTTCCGCCGGGACCCCCGCTCTCACCCCGATGTCGTAGTTGATGATCGGACCGGCCTTGAGCCAGAGCATACGGATCACCTGCATCAGCGCCGCAGACCCGGACGCCCGGTAGAGCGCGAAATGCAGGTCCTTGTTGGCCGCCACCGCCTCGGCGCTGCCATAGGATCGGTCGAGAACCCGTTCAAACTGCTCGGCAAGGCGCAGGATCCCGGCGATCTCTGCCTCGGTTGCGGCAAGCGCCGCACGGCGCGCCGCCTCGCCTTCGTTGAGCATCCGGACCTCGGTCAGATCGGCAAACTCCCCCGCGGTCATCAGCGGCACCTGCACCGCCCGTTTTGGCGAGACATTCAGCGCGCCGCTGGCCGCGAGACGACTCACCGCTTCGCGCACGGGCATCATGGAAACGTCCAGCCGTTCGGCGAGATCGCGCAGCGACAGCCTGTCCCGAGGCTTGAGCGCGCCCGACAAAAGCATCTCGCAGAGCGCCTCATGCACCTGATCCGAAAGGGTTTCCCGACGCGCGGGCTGAAGCTGTTCGAGGCCGTCGTTCATCTATCTCATAACTCCAGTTGACCGCGGAAGCCCGCTCTGTAACTGTGATCTCAGATCACAGATGGAGGAGCAAGGCTCTCCCATGGGCAAGACGGCCACGGAGGAACATCGGCCGCCGGACCCCAAGAGGCAGGGCCCGAGGTGATCTTAGCAAATTGGTCTCAGGGAGGAGTACCATGACGAACCATCTCACGAGCCGCAGGGGATTCCTGCGGACGGGAGCGGCTGGCCTGACGCTTGCCGTCGCCGCCCCCGCCTATCTGCGGGCGCAGAGCGCGCCGCTGAAAATCGGCCACCTGACCCCCACCACCGGCTTTCTCGGCCCGCTCGGCGAATACGCGCAGATGGGCATCAAGCTGGCGGTCGAGCACATCAATGCCAACGGCGGCGCCGGAGGGCGGCAGGTCGAGCTGATCATGGAGGACAGCGTCAACCCGCAGACCGCCTCGACCAAGGCCGAGCGCATGTTCGAGCGCGACGGCGTCGACATGATCATCGGCGAGATCTCCTCGGCCTCCTGTCTGACGATCAGTCAGGTCGCGGCGCGCTACAAGAAATGCTTCGTCAACACCGGTGGCAACTCGGACAGCCTTCGCGGTCAGGACTGCAACCGCTACATGTTCCACGTCGAGACGCAGAACTCGATGTATGTGAACGCCGAGGGCCAGTATTTCGCTGGCGAAGGCATGGTGGATGGCAAGAACTGGTACACGCTGAGCGCCGATTACGCCTTTGGCCACGACCTTCTGTCGGCGGCCAAGGCGTTCCTCGAGACCAATGGCGGCAATCTCGTCGGCGACGATCTGGTGCCGACCGATGCGACCGATTTCTCGTCTTACCTGCTGAAGATCCGTCAGGCCGAGCCGGACGTGGTGGCGCTCAATCTCGCGGGCACGCAGATCACCAACTTCTTCAAGCAATACGGTGAGTTCGGCCTCGACTTCACGCTCGGCGGCTTCGGCTTCGACACGGTCTCGGCCTGGGCGGCGGGGGCGCAGAACTTCCGCGGCACTTGGCCGAACGTGTGGAACCATCTGGTGCAGAACGATGCCAGCCAAGCCTTCGTGCAGGCGTTCAGCGATGCCTTTGGCAAGCCGCCCGAGAACCAGGCCTGGGGAGACTACAACGCCGGTCTGATCATGGCCAAAGCGGTGGCCGAGGCGGGCGACGCGTCGGGAGACGCGCTGGTCGGCTATCTCGAGAGCGAGGAGGCGAAGTTCGACCTGATGAAGAGCCGTCCGGGCTATTTCCGCCCCTCGGATCACCAGCTCATTCAGGAGATCTATGCGATCACCGCGCTGCCCGCCTCCGAGGCGCAGAACGAGTGGGACATCTTCACCACCTCCGATCCGGTTCCGGGCGCGGACCAGCCGCTCGAGTCGCTGGCCACCGCCGTCACCGGCGGCACCTGCTCGATGTGATGTTCCGGTGACGCAACCGGGGCAGCGGGCCAGAGGGCCCCTGCCCCACACCCCCGATACCCAAAGAAAATACCCAAGGAAGGAGTGCGCCGCGATGCTGGGGCTATTCATCGCGCAGGTGCTGAACGGCCTGCTGGACGGCACCTATTACCTGCTGATCGCGCTGGGACTGTCGCTGATCTTCTCGCTTGGCGGGATCATCAACCTCGCGCATGGCGCCTTCTTCGCCATCGGCGCCTATCTCGCGATCCTGATCACGCCCTACGTGGGTTATTTCGGCGCGCTGATCCTTGTGCCGCTGATCGTGGCGGGGCTGGGCATGGCGACCGAGCGCACGCTCTTCACCCGCTTCTACCGGGTCGATCCGCTCTATTCGCTGCTGCTGACCTTCGGGCTTGCCATGGTGATCGAACAGGGATTGCGCTGGATTTTCGGGGCCTCGCCGCAGAACTACAACATGCCCGAACTGCTGCGCGGGCAGGTGTTCTTGGGTGATTTCATCTACTCGCGCTACCGCATCTTCCTGATCGCCGTCGCGGTGCTCGCCGTCGGTGCGCTGTGGCTGCTGCTCAACAAGACCGCCTTCGGGCGCATCGTCCGCGCCGGAGTGCAGAACCCCGAGATCGTCGGCTCCCTCGGCATTTCACTGCGGCCCTATCTGTCGGTGGTCGCGGGCATCGGCATCGGCCTCGCCGGGCTGGCGGGCGTGTTGCTCTCGCCGATCTACACCATCCACCCGGCGATGGGCGCCGAGGTCATCACGCTGGCCTTCGTGGTGGTCGTGATCGGCGGGCTCGGCTCGTTCTGGGGCGTCATCATCGCCGCTGTCCTCGTCGGGCTGACCAAGGGCGTGCTCGTGGCCATCGGCCTGTCGTCATGGTCCACCGCCGCCATCTACCTGTTGATGTTCCTCGTGCTTCTGGTGCGCCCGCGCGGCCTGCTGGGCGAGCGCATCCTCCGCTTCGAATGAGACGATCCAACGCATGACCCGCATACATCCGCTTCTTGTCGCGGCAGCCGCGCTGATCGTGCTGCCCTTCCTCATCCTCGCCGCCGGGCTGACCTATACCTCGGCGACCGAGGTGGTGGTCTTCGGCCTCGCCTGCATGGGGCTCAACATCCTTGCCGGGCGCACCGGGCTGATCAGCTTCGGCCATGGCGCGTGGTTCGGCCTTGGCGCCTATCTCGCCGGGCTCTCGGCCCGGGCCATGGGCGCGGAGGGCAGCTTCTTTCTCCCGCTGATCGTCGCCGTGCTTGCCACCGCGCTGATCGCCGCCGTCTTCGGCGCGCTGATCCTGCGCCGCCGGGGGGTCTATTTCTCGCTGATGACGCTGGCGCTCTCGGCGCTCGGGTTCACCATCGCCTTCCGCTGGACCGAAGTGACCGGCGGCGAGAACGGGCTTGGCGGCATCTCCCGCCCGCAGATTTTCGGGCTCAGCTTCGAGATGTCCCAGCCCTATTACTGGCTGGTCGCACTCATCGCCTTTGCGGTGCTGTGCCTGCTGTGGCGGGTCTATAACTCGCCGCTCGGCACGGTGCTGCTGGCGATCCGCGAGAATGAGCAGCGCGCGCGCTTTCTGGGCTACAAGGTCGACCGCTACAAGCTGGCCGCCTTCGTGCTCTCGGCGACGATCACCGCGCTGGCCGGGGTGCTGCTGCTCTACAAGAACCGCATGACCTCGGCCGAGCCGATGTCGGTGGTCTTCTCGGGCGAGCTTCTGGCCATGGTGGTGATCGGCGGCATGCGCTCGTTCATGGGTCCGGCGATCGGCGCGCTCTTCTACATCCTCTTCCGCGAGTATCTGTCGATCTATTCCGAGAACTGGCTGTTCTGGTTCGGCCTCGTGTTCATGGGCTTCGTGCTGTTCGCCCGCGACGGGCTGATCGGCATCCCCGGACAGATCCGGCGCCACTTCAATCCGCCCGCCGAGACCGGCGCGGCAATGGCCGGGCGCAAGGCCGAGGTGCATCCGCTGCCCGAGTTCCTGCGTCCCGAGCGCCATGTGGAAGGCGCGCTGCTGGAAGCGCGCGGCATCTCCAAGCACTTCGGCGGGCTCAAGGCCGTGGATGAGGTCGACATCTCAGTGCGGGACCGCACGCTGCACGCGCTGATCGGCCCCAATGGCGCGGGCAAGACCACGGCCTTCAACCTGCTGTCGGGACTTTACACCCCCGACAGCGGCGAGGTGACGCTGGGCGGCCAGCCGCTCTCGGGGCGCAAGCCCGAGGAGATCTCCGAGGCCGGGATCGGGCGCAGTTTCCAGATCACCAACCTCTTTCCCTCGCTCACCGTGCAGGAAAACATCCGCCTCGCGGTGCAGGCAGGCGATCCCAGCCGGATGAACCCGGTGATCCGCGCCCGCAATCTTGCGCAGGTCAACGAGCGCACCGCACAGATCATGCGCTACGCCGGGCTCAGCGGCATGGAAGAGGCCGAGGCCGGATCTCTGTCCTACGGCGGGCAGCGGCTGCTCGATCTGGGACTGGCGCTTGGCAACCACCCGCGCATCCTGCTGGCCGACGAGCCGCTGGCGGGCCTTTCGGTGGCCGAGCGCGAGCGCATCGGCCTGCTGCTCAAGGCGCTGTCCCGCGACATCCCGGTGCTGCTGGTCGAACATGACATCGACCGGGTGTTCGAACTGGCCGACCACGTCACGGTGATGAACGAAGGACAGGTGCTACTCGACGGCACGGTGGACGAGGCACGCGGCGACGCGCGGGTGCAAGAGGTCTATATCGGCTCGGGCACCTCGGCGGTCGCCGCCAAGCCGCGCGTCAGCGCGGTGCAGGACGCCACCATCCTGTCGCTCGACAAGGTCAACGTCAGCTACGGCAAGAGCCACATCCTCAACGACGTCAGCTTCGATCTGCGGCAGGGCGAGATCCTCGCGCTCTTGGGTCGGAACGGTGCGGGCAAATCGACGCTGCTGAAATCGCTGATCGGCATCGCCCCGGTGGGCAGCGGCGAGATCACCCTCGAGGGCAAGACGATCTCGGGACTGCCCTCCGCCGCCATGGCGCGCGCCGGGATCTCCTATGTGCCGCAGGGGCGCGGCCTCTTTGCTGGCATGTCGGTGAAGGACAACCTCGAGCTTGGGCGCATCCAGCGTCAGACCGGGCATGGGGTGCATTGGGACGAAGAGCGTATCTTCTCTTATTTCCCGCGCCTCAAAGAACGCATCGACACGCCCGCCGACTATCTCTCGGGCGGCGAGCAGCAGATGGCCGCGGTTGCGCGGGCGCTCTCTGGCGATACCCGCGTGCTGCTGCTGGACGAACCCTTCGAGGGGCTCTCACCTGCCGTGGTCGAGCAGCTTTTCGAAACCTTCGACCGGCTGCGGCAGGAGGTTTCGATCATCATCGTCGACCACAACCTCGATCTGGCGCTGACACTCTCTGACCGCACCGTCGCGCTCGAACGGGGCAGCATCATCCACGACGGCCCCTCCGCCGCGCTCGCGCATGACATCGACCTGCGCCGGCAAGTGCTCTGGCTCTGAGAAAGGACCTTCCATGACCCAAAAGGTTGCCATCATCGGGGCCGGGCTGATCGGCCGCTCGTGGAGCGCGCTCTTCGCCCGCGCTGGATATGAGGTGCAGGTCTGGGACGCCGACCCCGGCGTGCTCGAACGCTTCCCCTCCGATATCGAGGCGCTCTGCGACACGCTGATCACCGAGAAGCTGCTCGACGACAAGCCCGGCACGCTGGCCCGCATCCGCACCTGCCCGACGCTGGAAGAGGCGGTGGCGGATGTCGCCTTCGTGCAAGAGAACGGCCCCGAGAAGATCGAGGTGAAGACAGAGCTTTTCGCCCGGCTCGACGCCGCGACCCCGGATGATGCGGTGATCGCCTCCTCGACCTCGGCCATCGTCGCCTCGCGGTTCACCGAGACGCTCACCCACCGCGCGCGCTGCCTCGTCGGCCACCCGGTAAACCCGCCGCATCTGGTGCCGGTGGTCGAGCTTTGCCCCGCGCCCTGGACCGATGCCGCCGCGATGGAGACGGCCGAGGCGATCTACAGCGCCATCGGTCAGGTGCCGGTGACGATGGCCCGCGAGCGCGACGGGTTCGTGCTCAACCGCCTGCAGGGCGCGCTTCTGGGAGAGGCGCTGCGGCTGATCGGCGAGGGCACGGTGTCGGTCGAGGGGCTGGACGCCACCATCAAACACGGGCTTGGCCTGCGCTGGACGTTGATCGGCCCGATCGAGACCATCGACCTCAACGCCCCCGGCGGCATCACCGATTACGCGGCGCGCTACGGCGGCTTTTATGCAAGACTGGCCGCCGAGCCTGCAGGCCCCGAGGTGTTCTCGGTCGCGCAGGCCGAAAAGATCGCCGCAAGCTGGCCGCAGGACCGCAGTCCCGAGAAAATCCGCGAACGGCAGGACCGCCGCGACACGCGCCTCGCCGCGCTGCGCCGCCACCTCGCCGCCGAGCAAAACTGATCCAAGGAGACCCCAATGGCAAAATCCCGCAAGGTGATCATCACCTGCGCCGTGACCGGCGCGATCCATACCCCCTCGATGTCGGAATATCTGCCGGTGAGCGCCTCCGAGATCGCCGATGCCGCCATCGGTGCCGCCGAGGCTGGTGCGGCAGTGGTGCATCTGCACGCCCGCGATCCCGAAGACGGCCGCCCGGACCAGACCCCCGAGGCGTTCAGCCCGTTCCTGAAGGTGATCAAACAGGCCTCGAACGTGGTGGTGAACATCACCACCGGCGGCGCGCCGACCATGAGCATCGAGGAGCGCGTGCGCCCCGCCGCGACGCATCGGCCCGAGATCGCCTCGCTCAACATGGGCTCGATGAACTTCGGCCTCTTCCCGATGCTGCAGCGCTTTCCCAACCTCGAACACCAGTGGGAGCGCGACTATGTCGGCAATAAGAACATCATCTTCAACAACAGCTTCGGGCAGATCGAGCACATCCTGACCACGCTCGGCGCGCTCGGCACCCGCTTCGAGTTCGAGTGCTATGACACCGCCCATCTCTACAACCTCAAGTATTTCCTCGATCAGGGGCTGGTGAAGGCACCGCTGTTCATCCAGACGGTGTTTGGCCTGATGGGCGGCATCGGCGCGCATCCCGACGACGTCATGCACATGAAGCGCACCGCCGACCGGCTGTTCGGCGATCAGTACCGCTGGTCGGTGCTGGGCGCGGGCAAGAACCAGCTGCCGATCGCCGCGATGTCCGCGGCCATGGGCGGGCATGTGCGCGTGGGTCTCGAGGATTCACTCTGGGCCGGTCCGGGACAGCTCGCGCGCAGCAATGCCGAGCAGGTCGCCAAGGCGCGGCAGATCATCGAAGGGCTCGGGCTGGAGCTTGCCAGCCCCGACGAAGCCCGCGAAATCCTCGACACCAAAGGCGCGGACGCTGTGGGGTTCTGAGCCGCGCCCGTACCGGCGCAAGGCTGCTTATGGATCGGGAAAACGCCCGGGCTCAGTCCCGGCGCACCCGGATCGGCCTTGCGACGGGCTGCGCCGCAAGCCGCGCCGCCATGTCCTGAGGCGCCGCGCGTTTGCGCAGGTAAATCCACAGCATCGCCATGACGCCGATCGAGAAATAGCCATCCACGGCGTAGTGATAGCCGCTCCAGATCGACAGCAGCAGGATCGCGGCGCAAAACAGCGCCGCCGGGAAGGCGAGCAGGGCAGAGCGCTCGCCGCAATAGAGCGCGACGACCGTGGCCACCGACACATGCACCGAGGCAAAGGCGGAAATCCCCGTGCCAAAGCTTTCGCGCCCCGCGGCATACATCTCCCATAGGTACTCCTGAAGGGCACCCATGGTGGTGCCGTCGAGCCCCGCATATCGCTGCGTCAGGGTCAGCAACGCAAAGCGATTGCCGTCATAGAGGCGGTCGTAAAAGACCGGCCCCACCGACATTCCCCCCAGCGCCAGCATGTTGCCGATGACGATCCAGCTTGCACAATAGAGCGCCAGATAGCGCTTCACGCGGGCCTGATCTTCGTCGCAGGTCACAAGCACGACCGGAAACAGCAGCGCCGCGATCAGCCACGGCCCGTGATAGAGCGGGCTGAGGCTCAGCATGGTGTCGGGGCCGAACAGCCGGTTGATCACTGCCCAAGGGTCCGCCTGCCCATGCAGCCATGCATCGAACCGCGCCAGATAGGGATCGGCGTAATAGGGCACGATCTGCGGCATCGTGGTCTTGAACAGCGTAAAGCCGAAATGCAACGCCAGCACCGCGGCGTAGACCATGGCGACATTGGCGGCGGCTCTACCTTTTGCGACACCCCGCCGCGTCTCGGCATAAAAGGCCCAGACCGAGACCAGCACCGCAATGACCGCCACATACCAGAGCGAGACGTCCGGCTCCGAGGTCAGCGTGCCGAGCACATCCGCGAGAACCCCATCGCGAAACAGGACGGCCACCAGAAAAGAGACCAGCGCGTAGCCGATGCAGAAGGTGAAGAAGGCGAGAGAAGGGATCATTTTCTCGCTCCCTTCGACAGTGCATTGGAGTTCGGCATGGCCATCTAAATCAAATTATCGAGACTCTGACATCTAGGCGAGCAAACCCATAAGTGAAGGCGGAGTCCCGCCAATTCGCGATCCGCCCGATCCGCAGGTGGTTCTTTGCCGATCGGTTCGGGCCTCCGGCGGATCACCGAAACACCGTTTCGTCAGCGCGCAGAGGTTATGGCGCTATAGGCCAAAGTCGCCGCCCCGGCCGCCGCGCCCGACGGCGGCAACAGAGATTGAGCGCAATCAAGGTCACGCGCGCAGCCTCCGGCTATCCTGACCTCGACCTGAGGGAGGATGGAGCGATGGGACCTGATGCGCGCGACGCGCCGGTCATGCTGAAATGGTTCGAAGATCTGGCGAGGGAGGATGTGCCGGAGGTGGGCGGCAAGAACGCGTCGCTCGGCGAGATGGTGGCGCGGCTCGGGGCTGAAGGTATCCGCGTGCCGCCCGGGTTCGCGACCACCGCCGCCGCCTTTCGCGCGTATATCGACGCCAACGGCCTTGGTACTGTGCTGTCCGATCAGCTTGGCCAACTTGCCGAAGGGCGGATTTCGCTGAGCGACGCCGGGCGCCGCATTCGCGCCGAGGTGAACGCCGGGACATGGCCCGAAGACATCGAAACCGCGATCCGCGCCGCCTATCGTGCGCTTGCGGACCGTGCCGGCGTGAGCGATCCAGCAGTGGCCGTGCGCTCTTCGGCCACCGCCGAGGATCTGCCCGACGCCAGTTTTGCCGGCCAGCAGGAGACTTTTCTCAATATCCGCGGCGAAGCCGCGCTGCTGGCTGCCTGCCGCCGCTGCTATGCCTCGCTCTTCACCGACCGCGCCATTACCTACCGGCGGCTCAAAGGCTTTGACGATCTGGGCGTCGCGCTCTCCGTCGGGGTGCAACTGATGGTGCGGTCGGACGAGGGCGGGTCGGGGGTGATGTTCTCGCTCGACACCGAAAGCGGCTTTGACAAGCTGGTGCTGATCAACGCCGCTTGGGGGCTGGGCGAGACGGTGGTGCAGGGCGCGGTGAGCCCGGACGAATATCAGGTCTACAAGCCGTTTCTCGATCATGAGGGCTGCGTGCCGGTGCTGCACAAAGGCTTGGGCACCAAAGAGATCAAGATGATCTATGGCCCGGACCCAGCGGCCCCGACGCGCACCGTGCCGACCGCCAAGGCCGAGCGCGAGAACTTCGTTCTGTCGGACGCCGAGATCCTCGAATTGGCACGCATCGCAGTGAAGATCGAACGCCACTACGGCCAGCCGATGGACATGGAGTGGGCGCGCGACGGTCTGGGGGGCCCGCTTTTCATCGTGCAGGCGCGGCCCGAGACGGTGCAGTCGCGGACCGAGAGCCATGCCTTCCGCAGCTACAGGCTCGGAGAGACCGGCGCAGCGCTGCTGAGGGGGCTTAGCGTCGGCAGCGCCGTGGCGACGGGCGAGGTCTGCCTGATCGAGAGCGCCGCAGAGATCGACCGGTTCCGCGATGGCGCGGTGCTGGTCACCTCCACCACCGATCCCGACTGGGTGCCGATCATGAAGCGCGCCGCAGCCATTGTCACCGATCACGGCGGACGCACCTCGCATGCGGCGATCATCAGCCGCGAGCTTGGGGTGCCCGCCATCGTCGGAACCGGGCAGGCGACGCATTTGCTGCACGACGGGCAGGCAATCACCGTCTCCTGTGCGGGCGGCGACGAGGGGGTGATCTACGCGGGCGAGGCCGGTTTCGAGATCGAGGAAACGCGGCTCGACGAGATCCCGCAGACCCGCACCAAAGTGATGCTCAATATGGCCAACCCGGCGGCGGCGACGCGCTGGTGGCGGCTGCCTGCGGATGGTGTGGGGCTGGCGCGGATGGAGTTTGTGATTTCCAACGAGGTCAAAGTGCACCCGCTGGCGCTGACCCGCTACGACAGCCTGCCCGAAGGCCCGGATCGTGACGCCATCGACAGGCTCACCCGCGGCTATGCCGACCGCACTGAATATTTCGTCGAGACGCTGGCGCGCGGCCTCTCGCGTATCGCCGCCACGTGGTATCCGCACCCGGCGCTCATCCGGATGAGCGATTTCAAGACAAACGAATACGCCGGGCTGCTGGGGGGCGCGACCTTCGAGCCGCAGGAAGAGAACCCGATGATCGGCTTCCGCGGGGCCTCGCGCTATTATTCCGACGCTTACCGCGACGGTTTCGCGCTGGAGTGCCGCGCCATCCGCCGCCTGCGCGAGACCATCGGCTTTCGCAACGCGGTGGTGATGATCCCCTTCTGCCGCACCGTGGGCGAGGCGGACCGCGTGCTCGAGGTCATGGCCGAGAATGGGTTGCGGCGCGGCAAGGACGGGCTCGAGGTCTATGTGATGTGCGAGATCCCCTCGAATGTGATCGAGGCCGAGGCCTTTGCCGAGCGGTTCGACGGGTTCTCCATCGGGTCGAACGACCTGACGCAACTGACGCTCGGGATCGACCGGGACTCCGAGGCGCTGGCGAGCCTGTTTTCTGAGAGCGATCCGGCGGTGCTGTGGATGATCGAGACGGTGATCGCCAAGGCCCGCAAAGCAGGGCGCAAGATCGGGCTCTGCGGACAGGCACCGAGCAACCATCCGGAATTCGCCAAGCTTTTGGTCCGCGCGGGCATTGATAGCATCTCGGTCACCCCCGACAGCTTCCTTGCGGTGAAGCGCCATGTGGCCGAGGCAGAGACCGGAGACTGACGTCAGCCCCCGGCGTCCATTCTTACGCGGCGGCTTCGAGCGATGCGGCGAGCGCCAGCAGCAATCCCTCGCCGCCTTGGTCCGCAATCAGCTGCATGCCGACCGGCAAGCCTTGGGACAGGCCCGCGGGGAAGGCGAGCGCGGGCAAACCGCTGGCATTGACCCAGCCGGTATAGACCGCATGGCCCCGCGGTCCGGCGGGCTGGCCCGCGATCTGCGGCGGGAAGGCCTCGGTGGCGGGCCATGGCGGCGCGGCGGCGGTGGGCATGAGGATCACGTCATAGCCCCAGAGGCCGCGCACCGCCTCGCGCAGCGCGAAGACGCGGCTGAGCGCCTCGTAAAGCTCCACCGCCGAGCCGCCTGCCCCGCGCGCAGCCATCTCGCGATATTTGGGGGCCGCCGCCGCCAGAACCTCGGGATCCCGAGAACCGAGATGCGCAAGCCCGATCTCGGCCATCCGTGCCCAGACCTCGTTGAGCGGCCCAAGATCGAGCGGCAGCGCGCCATGGGTCACCTCATGCCCAAGCGCCTCCAACCGCCCTACGCTCACCCCGAAACGCTCGAGGATGCCCGGATCGCAGGGGGCCTCGCCGATGCGCGCCACCGCAAGGACGCGCAGCGGGCGGCTCTGCGCGGCCGCGCGATGACCACGGACACAGCAAGACAGCACCCCATGAAAGAGCGCGAGATCGCGCGCCGAGCGGGTGAGCGGGCCGACCGTCTCGAAATCGAGCAGCACCTGCGCCAGCCCTTGCCCGCGCGGCACCGCACCGATGCCGGGTTTCAGCCCCCACAGCCCGGTGTAGCCTGCCGGGCGCCGGATCGAGCCGCCACCATCGGTTCCAAGCCCGGCAACCGCCATGCCCGCGGCCACCGCAGCGACCACCCCTCCCGACGAGCCGCCGGGCGTAAGGTTCGGCGCATAGGGATTGCCGGTGGTGCCGAACGTCGCGTTGCCGGTGTAGCCTTCCACCGCGAACTCGGGCGTATTGCCCTTGCCGAGAATGATCGCCCCCGCCTGCCGCACCGCCGCCACCGGCAGTTCATCATGCTCCGGCACCCGGCGGGCGAGTTCCGCGTTGCCCCATGCTGCGGGCAGACCGGCAGAGACGAGATTGTCCTTGATGATCACCGGCACCCCGTCGAGCGGCCCCTTTGGCCTGCCCTCGGCCCAGCGGTCCCGCGAGGCGCGCGCCTCCTCCAGCACATCGCCTGCCTGCGCCGAATAGGCGTTCAGTTCCTGATCGAGCCGGGCGATGCGCGCGAGGTGCTGCTCGGCCACCCGCAGCGGGTCATGGGTGCCGGCCCGATAGCCGGCGACAAGGGTGGTTGCGTCGTCGAGAGGGGTCATCGGCCAATCGCCTCCGGCAGCCACGTCGCGATGCCGGGCCAGAAGATCAGCGCGGCGGTGAAGGCCAGCATCAGCACTGCATAGGGCACCGCCCCAGCCACGACATCCATGAACGGGCCGCCATCCCCGCGCACGCCCTGCACCACGTAGAGGTTCATGCCGACCGGCGGGGTGATCATCCCAAGCTCACACATCAGCACGACGAAGATACCGAACCAGATCGGGTCGATCCCCGCGGCTGTGATGATCGGCACCACTATCGGGATGGTCAGCACCTGCATCGACAGCACGTCCATGAACATGCCCATGATCAGGTAGAAGACCATGAGTGCGAACAAAAGCTCGACCGGTGTCAGCCCCAGCCCCTCGACCCAGCGCGACATCACCCCTGTGATCCCGCCAAGCGCCAGAGTGACGTTGAGCGTGAAGGCCGCGACGATGATCAGCAGGATCATCCCGGTGGTCTTGGCGGTCTTGCGGAAGCAAAGATCGAGGAAGGCAAGGCTCAGCTTGCCCTCGGCCCAAACGAACCCAAGCGCGACCACCACCGCCAGTGCTGCGCTTTCGGTGGGCGTGGCGATGCCGAGATAGATCGAGCCCATGACGATCAGAAAAACGACGGCGGCGGGCAGAAGATGCTTCAGCGCGCGCAGCTTCACCTGCAGCGGGACATGGGTGTCATGCTGGGCACCGCCCTCTGACAGGATGTCCTGCACCGCGATGAACACCATGAACAGCAGCGTCAGCAGAATGCCCGGAACCACCCCTGCGATGAACAGCTGGCCCACCGAAACACTGGCGAGCGAGCCATAGACCAGCAGGTTCACCGAAGGCGGAATGAGAATGCCCAGCGTGCCGCCCGCAGCCAGCGAGCCAAGCGAGCGCGAGGGGCTGTAGCTGCGCTCGGTCAGGGCGGGCAGCGCGACGGTGCCGACCGTCGCGGCGGTGGCCACCGACGAGCCGGAGGTGGCGGCAAAGAGCGAGCAGCAGCCGATGTTGGTGTGCAAAAGCCCACCGGGCAGCCGTCCCAGCCAGAGCGCCAGAGCGCCATACATGCGGTCCGCCAGCCCCGAGCGCAGCAATAGCTCGCCCAGAAGTATGAACAGTGGAATGGCGGTCAACACCGCTTCGTTCGAGGTGCCCCAAAGCACCGGCCCCATACTTTTGAGCAGCACTGGCCCGTAGAGGATCATGCCCCCCAGCACCCCCATGGCCACCATCACCGTGGCCACCGGAAGGCTGGCCAGCAGCAGGCCCATCATCACGGTAAAGCCGATGAAAACGTCGATCATGCTCATGTCAGCGCTCCTGCAGCTGTTCGAGCTCATCCGCGAGCTCGTCTTCGGCGCTTTCGGGATTGAACTCCTCGGCCAGCTGCGCGTAGCGGCCCGAGAAGAAGAGGCGCGTGGCGCGCGCGGCCATGATGAAAGAGCACAGCGCAAAGATCGCCAGCCCCGCGTACCACGCCGATTGCGGCCAGATCAGCGGCGTCCGCCAGGGCGTCGCAGCGGTCGAGCCATATTCCATCGTGTCAGAGATCACGAACCAGCCGACGTAGAGGAAAAACAGCCCAAGCACCCCCAGTGAGATCACCGAGAGCCAGTCGATCAGCGCCTGCAGCCAGACCGGGAAGCGGGCGTGCAGCACGTCGATGCGAATATGCGCCCGGTCGATCATCGCGACGATGAACGCCAGCGACGCGCCGATGGCGAGCACATAGCCGCCCAACTCGTCCGCGCCCTGAAGCGAGGTGTTGAACAACTTTCGCAGCACTGTCTCCAGCGCGATAAAGGCAGAAAGGAACAGCAGCGCCCATCCGAAGATGCGGCTGATCCATGTGGCAAGTCGATCCATGAGGGTCTCCGGCTGGCTGGCGTCCGGGCGGAACCCGCCCGGACGCGCTGTCGCTTACATGTTTTTGGCAGCGCCGACGGTGTCCATCCAAGCCTCGGAACAGCCCGCGTTGGTCGCGTCGCAGACCTCTTTCCACGCCGGGAAGGAGACGTTGGGCACGGCGGTCCCGACAAGCTCCTTGTCGGCCTCGGAGGGCTCGACCAGCGTCAGGTCATATTTGGTGCCGGTTTCGCAGGGCTCGGCGCCGGTGTTGCAGTTCACCGCGTCGACGAACAGCTCTTCAGAGTACTCCCAGATGCGGCCGACCAGCGTGTCGAACCCGGCCTGAAGCTGGTCCTGCTGTTCCGGCGAGAGGCTGTTCCAAGTGTCGAGGTTGATGCCATAGCCGTTCATCGCAAGCTGGAAGGCAATCGGCAGCGTGTAGGAGCTCACTTCGGGCCAGCCCGCAGAGTTCGCCGACGACGGGCCGGTGATGGCGCAATCGACCACACCGCGCGCCAGCGACTGCTGCACTTCCGGGAAGCCGATCGGCACCGGCGTGCCGCCAACGAGGCTGACAAACTCGGCGAGGTTCTGGTCGTAGACACGCACTTTCAGGCCCTTGAGGTCGGCCAGCGAGCCGATCTCGGGCTCGCAAAACAGCACCTGCGGACCGAAGGGCCAGACACCGAGCAGCTTGGTGTTGAACTTCTCCTGCAGGCGCGCGTCGACGACGGGGGCAAAGGCTTCGACGGTGGCCTTGCCGGTCTCATAGTCCGGGTTCAGGCCGACGAGGTCGAGGCCGAGGATCGTCGGCTCATCGCGCGACACTTGGCTCAGACGCAGCGACACGATGTCAAAGAGCCCGTCTTTGAGGATGCGCAGCTGCTCGGTGTCCTTGATGCCAGTGACATCCACCGGCTGATAATCGGCGGTATAGCCGTCGAGGCCGGTTTCTTCGGCGAAGTTTTCAAAGAACGGCTGTTCGACGTTCTTCTGGATGAGGCCGGTGGCGACCGGCTGGCCCATTACGCGCAGCGACTCGGCGGCGGCAGGCATAGCGAGGACGGCCAGCGCCGCGGCGCCGGTTGCGATCTTGCGGATCATTGGAGTGTCTCCTTGTTGGGTCTTTGCTGTTGTGTCGGGTCAGGTCGTCTCGAAGGCGGCGACGCGCTGGAACACGCTCCCCCACCCTGTCACGCGCGCCGGGTCGAGCCCGACCTCGCGCAGGCAATGCGCCGCCGTGACGGCGACGGAATCGAGCACCGGGATGCCGCAGGCGTCCTCGATGCGGGCCGCGACGGGGGCGCCGCGGAAATTCGTGCAGACGATGGCGATGGCGTCGGGGCGCGCCTGCGCCACCTCTTCGACCATCGCGCCCACCTGCTCTGGCGGGTAGGTGGCGAAACTGTAGTTGCCCTTGTCCTCGAGCCGCGCTTCGGCCACCACCTCGATGCCCTGAGCCGCGTAATTGGTGGCGATGCGGGTCTGGATATCGTCGATATAGGGCGTCACAAGGCCAAGCCGTTTCACCCCCATCTCGCGGTAAAGCGCGTCATAGGCCAGCATGGTGGAGGTGGCGGGCACCCCGGTGCGCTCGGTGATCGCAGCGCAGAGCGCGCGGTCTTTTTCCAGCCCCAACCATGCTGCCGACGTGCCGTTCCACGCGATGACATGCGGGTTGGCCTCGGCCAGCCGCTCTGCCGCCTCTAAAATCGGATCGAGCGTGAACTGCGACTGCGAGGCCTCGGACATGGAGATCTCGACCACCCGGAACCGTCCAAAATGCGCGCTTGCGGCATCGCCGAAAGGCGCAAACATGGCAGAGGTGTAAGGCTCCAGCACGGTGTTGGACGACGGTGTGAGCATCCCCACGCGGCGGCCATCAAAAGGCGGATAGGTCATGCGATCACCTCGGGTTTTGCGCGGGCGACATGGGTTCCGGCGGGCGTCCCCACGGGCGCGCCGTCCAGCATTACGGTCTGGCCGCGCAGCAACGTGCGCACCGGCCAGCCGGTCACTTCAAAGCCCTCCCATGGCGTGTAATCCGATCCATGATGCAGACGCTCTTGCGTGATCGGGCGGGTAAGCTCGGGGTCCCACAGCACGATGTCGGCGTCCTTGCCGACCGCGATGGCACCCTTGTCCTGCAGCCCATAGATGCGGGCGTGGTTGCCCGCGGTCAGTGCGGCGAAGGCGGTCAGTGAAATCCGGCCCTTGGTCACCCCTTCGGAGAAGAGGATCGGCAGCCGCGTCTCGACGCCGGGGATGCCGTTGGGAATATTGCGGAAAGAGGCCCGTGCACCGGGCGCATCCTTGCCCGCCGTGTCGGCGAAGCGGAACGGGCAATGGTCCGAGGAGAAGACGTCAAACGCGCCCTGCTCCAGCCCGGCCCAGATCGCTGCCTGTTCGCCGGTATCGCGCGGCGGCGGCGAGCATACCCATTTGGCCCCCTCGAACCCGGCGCGGTCGAGGTCATCGGCGGTGAGCGTGATATACTGCGGGCAGGTTTCGGACAGCACTTTCACGCCGCGCGCCTTGGCGCGGCGGATCTCATCAAGCGCGGCGCCATTCGAGACATGCACGATCATCACCGGCACATCCGCCACTTCGGCCAGCGTGGTCGCCCGATGGGTCGCCTCCCGCTCGACCGGCACCGGACGGGTGCGCGCGTGATGCAGCGGTTGGATATCGCCCGCCCGCTCGGCCTTGTCGCGCAGGAACTCGATGGCGTCCTCGTTCTCGGCGTGGACCATGGTCAGCGCGCCCTGCTCGCGCGCGACGTCCATCACCTGCAGGATCTCGGCATCACTCAGCCGCATACCCTGATAGGTCATGAACACTTTGAAGCTGGTCATCCCCTGCGCGATCAGCGCCGGCAGATCCTGCCCCAGCGTGACCGGGTCCACCGATTTCACGATGAGATGGAACGACACATCGGTGAGGCACTGCCCCTCGGCCTTGGCAAGATAGGCCGTCACCGCCTCGCGCAGCGTCTGGCCGTCTTCGGGCAGGCAGAATGGCATGACGGTGGTGTTGCCGCCGCAGGCCGCCGAACGGGTGGCGGAGGCGAAATCGTCGGCCATCTCGATACCCGGCCCCGAGGGCTGCGAGATATGCACGTGGCTGTCGATCCCGCCGGGCATGGCGATGAGGCCCGCCGCGTCGATTTCCTCGCGCCCTTCCAGACCGCGACCGAGCGTCGCGATGCGCCCGCCGGTGATGCCGATCTCACACTCCGACACCACACCCGGACAGACCACGCGGGCGCCCCGGATCACTAGGTCATGGGTCATTGGCAGGCCTCGCGGCGCAGGGGTGTCTGTGTCGGTTCGGTCATCGGTGGGAGCAGTCCTTCATGGCGGATTGGAAGCAAGGTTAACGGCGAGATGAATTGCCATCTATGGCAAAATAGGTAATCCTCCGTTCTCATATTGAGAATGCAGAGAGAGGCGTTTCAGATGAGTTTCCACCTTGTGCCGCGCCCCCTTCTCTACCTCGAAGCGGTGGCGGAACACGGGTCCATACAGGCCGCGTCCCGCGCCCTTGGCATTGCCGCCTCGGCAATCGACAGGCATATCAAGTCCTTGGAGGACGCGAACCGCGCGCCGCTGTTCGAGCGGCTGCCGCGCGGCATGCGGCCCACGGCGGCGGGCGAGGCGATGGTGGTCATGGCGCGGCGCTGGCGCTCCGATGCGGAACGGCTGGAGACCGACCTGCAGGAGATGCGCGGCCAAGAGCGCGGCAGCGTGCGCCTTGCGGCGATGGACAGTCTGAGCAACGGTGTGCTTGCCGACCTGCACCGCTGGCTGCGCGAAGAGCACCCGCACATCCGCCTCAACCTCGACATCATGGCGCCCAGCGATGCGGCACGCGAACTGGACGAGGGCACGGTCGAGGTCGCCATGGCCTTCAACCTGCCGCGTCTGCGACACCAGCATATCCTCTGGACCGACAAGCTGCGCTTTGGCTGCATCGTCGCGCCGGACCATCCGCTGGCCGCCGAAGCCGAGACCTCTTTGGCCAAGGTCAACGGTCATGCGCTGGTCTCGCAAAGCGCGTTGCTGCCGACGCGGCAATATCTCGATGCGCGCTACGCGTGGTTCTTCGCCGAGAACGCCCCGGTGCTGGCCTCCAATTCGCTGCAACTGGTGAAATCCGCGCTGCGGCAAGGAGATGTGGCGATGATCACCTCCGAGCTTGACGTGCTGCCCGAGTTGATCCGGGGCGAGTTGGTCTTTCTGCCGCTGAAGGACAAGGGTCTCGTCCCGCCAAGCATTTCGGTCGCCATTGACGCGCGCCGTCCGTTGTCGCGCGCCGCGCGTATGGTCGCGGAGTTCCTCGTCGAGCGCACGCAGGCGCAACTGGCCGAGGCGCGCACGCCGCAATAAGGGACGCGGCGCGGTCACACCGCCCCCGTCGCAATGATCTGACTCAGCGCAGGCGACAGCCCGACCGAGGGTTTGGCAATCGGCTTGCAGGCGCGGCTGGCAAAGCCCGCGCGCAGCGAGGCCAGCGTGAGCGCCTGCGCCGTTGCCGTGGCGATCGGGTCGAGCACGATGGCGGGCACCTCGCCCGCGATTTCCGGCGCCAGCCCCGCCAGCGGCGCTCCGCCGAGGATCACCACGTCGGCGCCATCTTCCAGCGCCGCCGCGCGCGCCAGAGCGACCAGATCCGCGCGCTGCGCCTCGCGCGCTGCCAGCACGTCGGCGGCATGTCCCGCAGGCGTGCGCACCCCGGTGAACCGCGCGCCGAGGCCGGTCGCCATGACGCAATCGCTGTACCAGCGGCTCATCACCGGCGAGAAGGTCACGATCGAAAAGCGGTCGCCGAGCATGGCTGCCGACAGCACCGAGGCTTCGGCCATGCCGACCACCGGCAGATCGAAGATCTCGCGCGCGCCTGCCAGCCCCGGATCGCCGAAGGCGGCGACGATCACCGCGTCGATCCCCTGCAGATTCTCGGCGATCATCTCAAGCGTGATGCCGCCGGCGATCTGCGCTTCGGCCCGCGAGGCGATATAGGGAAACCCCCGTGGCGCGGTGACCGGCACGATCTCGGCCCGGTCGCCAGCCACCTGCCGCGCGATGGCGGCCATGCTGTCGGTCATCGCGACGGTCATATTCGGATTGACGAGAAGCAGACGCATCACGGGGCCTCTTTCTGAAAGATGTCGATGCGCTTCAAAAGCGGCGCGATCTCTGCCGCCAGCGCGAGAAGGGCCGCGTCCCGGCCTGGGGCGGCGATGATCTGCAAGCCCAACGGCAGGCCCTCGCGATCCCGGCCACAGGGCAGCGAAATCGCCGGGCAGCCGGAGTGGTTGGCCTGCGGGGTGAAGGCGGCGTGATCGCGACCGCCGCAGCGGGCACCAGCGATGGTGGCGGGCGCGCTGTCTTCGGCGGGCCATGCGGCGCAGGGCGTGGTCGGGGTGATCACCACGTCAAAGCGGGTGAGGAAATCGCGCAGGATCTGGGCCATGCGGTGCCCGGCCTGATGCGCCTGCGCCACCGCGCGGCCCGAGAGCCGCAGGCCGCTGTCGATCTGCGCGCCGAGATCGGGATCAAAGAGCGCAGGATCCTGCTGCCAGCGATCCCCGAAGAGCGCCGCCAGCCCCGCGTATTGCAGCGGCATGATGGCCATCCCGTCCAGCCCTGCCCACTCGGGCGCCGCCTCGGTCAGGCTGTGACCGGCGCCGCGCAGGGCATCCATCGCGGCAGCGAAGGCCAGATCGACATCCGGGTCCAGCAGCTGGCCAAGGCCGAAATCCGCACTGGCCGCGAAGGAGCCGCGCAGCGGCTCGGCCCGCGGCACGTCTGCCAACACCGACATGGCAAGCTGGATGTCCTCCATATGGCGCGCGATTGGCGCGATGACCGAGATCCCCCAGACCGGCTCGTCGAAACCGGGACCGTAAGGCACCAGATCCTGCGTCGGCTTGAAGCCGATCACCCCCACATGCGCAGGCGGACGCCGGCTGGAGCCGCCCGCATCGGTGCCAAGCGCCAGCGGCGCCATCCCTGCCGCCACAGCGGCCACCGAGCCGCCAGAGGAACCACCCGGCGTTCGCGACGGGTCGACAGGGTTGCGGGTGATGCCGTGCAGCGGCGTTTTGGTGGCGCCCTTGCAGGCGAACTCGGAACAGGTGCCGATGCCGAGGATCATCGCCCCCGCTGCGCGCAGCCGGGCCACGGCCCGCGCGTCCTCGGGCGCGATGAAATCGGCAAACAACCTCGAGCCTTGGGTGATCGGCAGGCCCTTCACCCAAATGTTGTCCTTGATGACCACCGGCACCCCGGCGAGCGGCAGATCCTCACCCTCGGCAAGGCGCGCGGCCACGCTTTCGGCCTCGGCCTCAAGGCGAGGGTTCACCAGCGTCAGCGCGTTCAGCTGCGGGTTCATCTCCGCGACGCGCGCCCGCGCGGCCTGCGCTACCTCAAGCGGCGTGATGCGCCGCGCGCGCACCTCGGCGGCAAGATCGCAGGCGGAAAGCTCCATCACGCTCATCCTTGACTCTCCTGTACCTGCGCCCAGTGCGCAGCGATGTCGCGGCGCGGGGCGATCCACACCCCTTCGTGGGCCGAAATATGCGCCAGCACATCCTCGAGCCCTGCGATCCGGCCAGCGCGGCCGATCAGACGCAGATGCAGACCGACCGAGAGCATCCGCACCGCCGCGCCGCCTTCGTCGTAGAGCCGCTCGAACGCGCCGATCACATAGTCCGAGAAATCGCGCGCCTGCACGAAGCCGCCCCCCGGAGAGAAGCGCATGTCATTGGTATCGAACGCATAAGGCAGGATCACATGGCCGCCGTCCATGCGAGGGATGTCATCGTCATAAGCGTCGCTGTCATAGAGGAAATCGCCCCGCGCCTTCAGCAGCGGCCGCGTGTTCACCGAGGCCGAAGAGCGGGTGTGCCAGCCCACCGGGGCCACACCGCAGGCGCGGGTGATGGCGGCATGGGTGCGCTCGATCACCGCCTCTTCCTCGGCGCGCGCCATATTGGCGTGACGCTCCCACAGCCAGCCGTGGCAAGAGACTTCGTGCCCCCGCGCCACCGCGTCCTGCAGCAGCCACGGCGCGCGCTCGGCCACCCGCCCGCAGGTCGAGAAGGTCGCCTTGGCACCCACCTTGTCAAAGGCCTTGGCGATCCGCGCATAGCCCTGCCGCGTGCCATAGGCGAAGTGGCTCTCCATACAGAGATCCGGCGCGTGCTCGACCTCTTCGCGGATCTCATAGGTGAACTCGTTGCGCGCGTCGCCGTCGCCGATTGAATATTCCGCGCCCTCCTCCACGTTGACCACGAAGGAGACGGCGAGGCGCGCGTCCCCCGGCCAGCAAGGCGCTGGCTCGGCGCCGAAATAACCCCGGAAGTCGCGGCGGTCGTCCCTGTCAAAACTCATGCGCTTACCCTTGGATCATACGATTGAGGCCGACGGTGCGCGCGCCTAAGACCAGCACGATGATCGCCAGCAGGATCAGCCCCGAGGACATGGCCGCCAGCGACGGATCGGGCTGTTCCTCGAGGTATTGCAGCATCTTGATCGGCAGCGTCTTGTTGCGCGCGTCGGTGAGGAAGATCGAGATCGGGTAGTTGTCCATCGACGCGAGGAAGGCGAAGAGCCCCGAGGTCAGATAGGCGGGCGCAAGGCTTGGCACGAGCACCTTGAGGATCGCCTTGGGATAGCTCAGCCCCAGCGTCCGCGCCGCATCGATCAGCGAGAAGTCGAAGGCCGCCATAGAGGCCAGCAGCGTGCGCATCACGAAGGGCAGCGTGATCACGATATGGCCCAGCAGCAGTGACCAATAGGCGTCGCGCAGGCCGATCTCGCGGAAGAACTGCAGCAGCGCCACGCCCACTACCAGGCCTGGCATCATCAGCGGCGAGACGGCGAAAGTGGCGATCGCCTCGCGACCGCGGAACTGGCCACGGGTGACAGCAACCGAGGCCAGCGTGCCCAGCACCAGCGAGATCAGCGTGGAGATCAGCGCAAGGTTCAGCGACAGCAGCACCGCGTCCCGCAGCCCGCTGCGCTTGCCCAGCGAGGCGTACCAGCGCAGCGACCATTCGGGCGGCGGCAGCGTGTAGACCGGCGAAGAGGTGAAAGAGGCCGCGATGGTGATCACGATGGGCAGCATCAGGAAGGCGACGCAGGCCAGCCCCACGCTCCACGAGAGGGCGCGGAAGATACGGTCTGTCTGGGTCATGTGCGGGCTCCCAGCCTGCGGGCCAGCCAACTCGAGAGCACCACCACCAGCACCGCGATGCCCAAGAGCACCGCCGAGATGGTGGAGCCAAGCGGCTCGTTGCGGAGATAAAGGAACGAGCGCGCGATGAGCATCGACAGCGTCTGCTGGCGCTCGCCGACGATGAGCGAAGGGATCACATACATCGACACCGCCAGCGAGAAGGTGAAGGCCGAGCCCGCCACCACCCCCGGCAGGGTCAGCGGCAGCGTGACGTTGAAGAAGCGGAACATCGGCGTGGCCCCAAGCGAGGCGGCGGCTTCGGGCAGGCGCTGGTCAAGCTGGCGCACCACGGCGTAGATCGGCAGTACCATGAACGGCAGGAACACATTCGCCGCCCCGACGATCAGCGCGGTTTCGGTGAACATCATGCGGATGGGCCGGTCGATCAGGCCAATCCATTGCAGCGCTCCGTTCAGCGCGCCATTGGCGCGGAACAGGATCGACCACGCAAAGGCTTTGACCACCACCCCCAGCGACATCGGCAGCACCATGGCCACCAGAAAGACCGTCAGCCATCCACCCTTGGCGCGGCTCATGGCGAAGGCGGTGGGATAGGCGATGACCAGCGCCAGCAAGGTGGTCAGCCCGGCAACGCGCAGCGTGCGCCAGAGCACCCGCATGTTATACTCATCGGCAAAGAAATCGGCGTATTCGGCGAGTGAAAATCCTTCCGGCGTGCGCACCGATTTGGCCAGCAGCATGACCAGAGGCAGCGCATAGATCACCGCCAGATACCCCAGCGCGGGGACCGCGAGCAGCGAAAGACGGTCGACGCGGCGGATCATGCGGCGCCTCCATAGACCAGCGTGTCGGCGATCTCCCAGCCAAGCTGAACGGTCTCACCTCGCGCCAGACCGCTGCGGATGCCGGGCAGTTCGCACAGGATGCGGTCCCCCTCGGCGGCGCGGCCATGCAGCACGGTCTTGGAGCCCAGAACCATCACGTCCTCCAGCACGACCGACAGGCTGTTCTCGCCCTGCCCCACCGAGATAAGCTCTGGCCGCACGCCGATCTGCGCCGCGCCGCCAACCGGAAGATCGCCGCGGGCACGCAAGGGGCCGTAGGGTGTGTCGAGCGTCAAAAGACCGCCCTCGGAGGCGGCGACGGTGCCCATGATGGTCGCGGAAAGCCCGACGAAATCCATGACAAAAGGCGAGGCCGGGCGGGCATAGAGCGTCGACGGGTCGGCAAACTGCTCGATCTTCCCGGCGTTCATCACCGCGATCCGGTCCGACACGCCCATCGCCTCTTCCTGATCGTGGGTGACAAAGATGGCGGTGATCCCGCGGTCGCGCAGCAGCGATTTCAGCTCCACCTGCATGGTCTCGCGCAGCTTGCGGTCGAGGGCAGAGAACGGCTCGTCGAGCAGCAGCAGGTCCGGCCCCACCACCAGCGCCCGCGCCACGGCGACGCGCTGCTGCTGACCACCCGACAGCGCCGAGATCGGGCGGCCCGCAAATCCCTCCATGCGCACGAGGCGCAGCGCCTCGTCCACCGGGGCAGAAATCTGCGCCTTGGGGGTGCCGCGCGCCCGCAGCCCGAAGGCGACATTCTCGGCCACGGTCAGATGCGGGAACAGCGCGTAGTTCTGGAACACCACCGAAACGTTGCGCTTATGCGCGGGAAAGCGGCTGATGTCGCGCCCGCCCAGCACCACCGAGCCCTCGTCGGCCTCCATCAGCCCGGCGATGATGCGCAAAAGCGTGGTCTTGCCGCAGCCCGAGGGACCGAGGAGAGAGACAAGCTCTCCCCGGTCCACCCGGAAGTTCATGCCGGACATGACGCTTGTGCCTTTGAAGGATTTCGCAACGCCCCAGACGTCGAGGTAGCGGCGATCGCCCGGAGTGGGGTCTTGGGTCATGTCCAACATCGGCTCAGAGCGCCATCAGCTTGTCGAAACGCTCGATCCACGCGCGGCGGTTGGCGGCGACGAAGGCCCAGTCGGGGCTGTAGATCTGCACGCCCTCGGGGATCACCGCGCCCGCCTTGACCGTGGTGTTGGCGGGCACCGAAGAGGCGAAATCGGCAATGGCCGACTGCATCTTCTCGCCCAGCATCTCGTTCACATAGGCCTCGGCCAGCTCCGGGTTCGGCCCGCCCTTCACAAGGCAGATGCCCGACGGCATGGCAAAAATGCCTTCCTTCGGCGCGGCCAGATCGACCGGTACGCCTTCGGATTTGCGCGGCAGCGTGTAGGACGAGAAATTGCCCGACAGCAGCGTGATCTCGCCCTGTTCCAGCAAGTTGAAGGCTTGGCTCATGGTCGAATAGACCGACAGCAGGTTGGGCTTGAGCTCCTCGAGCTTGGCGAAGGCCGCGTCGATCTCGTACTGCGCTTCCGAGAACGGCTTGCCCGAGCCCAGCATCGCCGCGACAAACAGCGTCCACATGCCTTCGGTGTTCTGCAGCGAAGGGATGATCACCTGCCCCGCGTTGGCCGGATCCCAAAGCGCGTCCCACGACGGCACGCCCTCGGAATAGTCGGTGTTATAAGCCACGCCCGCCCACGGCTGGACATAGTTGCACCACATGCCGTCCATATGCACCGCATCGCCGCGCAGGTCGGTCATATTGGGCACGGCCTCGGCGGTGATCGGGGTCAGCAGATCGGCCTCGACCGCTTGGATCATCACCGGATCGTCCATCTGCACGACCGACAGATACGGCTGGTCCTTGTTCGAGGCCATCTTTTCAAGGTTGACCGAGGATTTGGTGCCCTCGAACAGAATATCCGCGCCGATCGCCTCTTTCATATGAGGCACGACGATCTCTTCCATCCAGGCGGTGTGCGATCCGGCACAGCCGATCACCAGTTCAGAGGATTGCGCGCGCAGCAGCGCGGGCGTGGCCAGCGTTCCAGCGGCGGCAAAGGCCGAGGTCTTGAGCAGCGAGCGGCGGGTGAGGCCACGGTGCGTGAGGCGGGTCATGGGCGTTCCTTCTCTGTCGGTTGCAAGGCGCGTTGGCCAAAGGGTTCGGCTGGTGAAAAGGGCCGGTTCTGGCGCCGACCTCAAATGGGATGCCATTTAACTTACGCAGGATTGCTGGCCCGCTGGCGAGAGATACAGCTTGAAAATCTCCTTGTTTCTCAGAACGCCCAAAGTTTGCGCGGCTGAATCCCACTTCTGCCCGACCCGCAGGCTAGCCGCGAACCAAAATGGCATCCCATTTTAAAAACGGCAGTACACAGCGACTCGCGCCCGCCGGTCAGCGGGTCGGGGCAACCTTGTCGGGATGTTTCGTGAACGCGGGCGAAGGAGGCCTAACCCTCCCCGTCCTCCAGAACGGCGGCGAAGGTCTCGCCGGTGTGCTGGAGATGCTGGCGCCAGACCTGCGCCGCCGCCGCCGCGTCGCCGCTGCGCAGCGCCTCCATCAGCGTCTCATGCTCTTGCACCGATTGCGCCAGTCGGTCGGCGCTGTGGATCGCCATGAACCGGCCATAGCGCGCCCGCGCAATCAGCCGCTTGTGCGCATCATGCACGATGGGATTGCCGCAGTTCTCGACGATGAAATCGTGGATCGCGGAATTGGTGTCGAAATAATCGGTGTGGTTGCCCAGCTTGTGAAACACCATCATCTGCGCGTGCAGGTCTTCAAGCTCGTCCAGCAGCGCGGGCGTGATGGTCCGCGCGAGCCGCTCGGCGGCAAGGCTTTCGAGCGAGGCAATCACCTCGAAAAGCTGCACCGCCTCTTCGGCGCTGCATTGCACCACCTGCGCACCCTTGTTGCGCGAGATCTCGATCAGCCCGTCCTGATGCAGCAGCTTCAGCGCCTCGCGCACCGGCGTGCGCGACAGATCCAGTTCCGCCGAGATGCGCCGCTCCACCAACCGCGAGCCGGGCGGGTACTCGCCTTTAACGATACGATCGCGAAGCACTTCGGCCACCCATTGGGCAATCGCAGTCGGCGAGTCCGTGACCGGGGGAACGGCGGTCAGTTCGGGAAGAGGCTGGCTCAAGGCAAAGTGTCTCAGACAAGTAATACTGTGGCATTCCATTTTGCCCATGCCGCAGGGCGATGCAACCAAATCACGCGCATAGCGCGGAGCCGCCGACCCGTTCATCGCAGACATCCCGGCGTAGAAGCGCCCGCAACCATTTGATTCGCCATAACCTCGCCGCTCCGGGCCCTCTTCGGATCCAGATCGCTTAAATTATGCAAATTTGGCATTCCATTTGCTCAATAAGCCGACAGCGCCGAGTGCGACAAAGAAAATTCGGCGCAATTTCCCTCTCGTCCGCCGTGGATCGGCTCAGGCTGATCTCAGCGCAGAGAGGGCACACTGCCCGCTGAACCACTGACATGAATGCCATATGGCAGTGTTCGCTCCTCTTCTTCTGGTTGGCGTGCCGAGAAAAATTGTCATGGACGATTTGGCCCGGCCTGCCTGAACGATAGACCGCCCGCCACTTTGTCCGTGCCCAACAGAGAGGACAAAGACATGTGCGAACGTTGCGGGAACACCTACCAAAACATCCAGATGGCCAGCCGACGCGGCTTTCTCAAAGGCAGCGCCGCCGCTGCGGCCAGCCTAGCGCTGCCCGCCGGGCTGATGAGCGCCTCCGAGGCCGCCGCTGCCGGAATGACCACAATCAAGGCCACCCACGGCTCGGGCCTGTGCAACCTCGGCATTTTCCTCGCCAAAGAGCGTGAACTGGCCAAGGACGATGGCGTCGAGCTTGATTTCGTCGTGACCCCGACCACCACCGATGTGGTCACGCTCTTCGGCGCGGGCATGGTCGACGTCTCGGTCATCCCCTATTCCAACTTCATCACGCTGGTCGA
The DNA here is from genome assembly GCF_001687105.1 of Salipiger sp. CCB-MM3. Classification (NCBI taxonomy): domain Bacteria; kingdom Pseudomonadati; phylum Pseudomonadota; class Alphaproteobacteria; order Rhodobacterales; family Roseobacteraceae; genus Salipiger; species Salipiger sp. CCB-MM3. The sequence continues at coordinate 219,475 of NZ_CP014599.1, read as the reverse complement.
TGCCGGGGCGCCGGTGCGCATCGTCGCGGGCGCGGGTGTCGAGGGCTGCATCTTCGTCGGTGCCGAAGGCATCACCTCGGCAGAGGACCTCAAAGGCAAGACCATCGGCACCTTTCAGGCCGACACGCTTGAGGTGCTGCCCTATGACTATCTGACCGCCGCGGGCATGTCCTTTGCCGATGTCGACGTGAAATACTTCAACACCTCGCCCGAGCTTGCCGCCGCCTTCATCAATGGCGCGATCGACGCGGTGTGCCACATCGAACCCTATGCCACGCAATGTCTGCAGGAGCGCGCGGGCGCCTCGGTGCTGTCGGACGGGCTCGACGTCTACGGCAAGGGCTATTCGGACTGCGTGCTGGCCGCGCGCATCCCGCTGCTGGAGGAAAACCCTGACGCGGTGAAAGCGGTGATCAAGGCGATGATGACCGCGCAGTTGCAGTCCGAGCAGGACACCGACAAGGCGCTCGAGGACACGGTGGGCACCTACTACAAGACCTCGCTCGAGGCGTTGAAGCTGGCCCAGTCGCGCCAGCCGGTGATGATCGACCAGCGCAACAACACCGAGTTCTTTGTCGAGCGTTCGGCCTCGATGCAGGCCATGGGTTACGTCAAGAACACGCTCCCTGCCGAGGCCGTTGACTGGACGCTTCTGGAAGAGGTGATCGCCGAGAACGGTGACCTTTACGAGCAGCTCGCGCTCAAGACCGCCTGAAGACCCCATTGAGCCGAGAATGAGCACAGGAGCCTCCCATGAGCGACGGAACCATGAGTGACGAGAGAAAACTATCCGCCCCAACGCGTCCGCCCGCGGGCCGCAATCTGGCCCGCAAACTGGCCCCGGCGCTGTGGTCTCTCGCGTCGCTCGCAATCTTCGTGGGCTTGTGGGAGCTCGCATGGTGGCGGGGGTGGGCAAACCCTCTGCTGCTGCCGCCACCGCATATCTTTCTGGCCAATCTGCCCGACCAGTTCCGCTTTTTCGACCCCAACGGCCAGCGCGCCGGGGCGCTCAGCCAAGGCGGATCCTTCTGGTCGGTGCTGGGGGTGATCGGCTGGACCTCGCTGCGGGTCACCGCAGGGCTGGGGCTGGGCTTCATCATGTCGCTGGGGATCGGGCTTGCGATCCGCTACTTCCGCATCTTCGGCAATCTGATGCTGCCGATGGTCACCATGCTGGCACCGATCTCGCCGGTGGCATGGATCCCGGTCGCCGTCTTCGTCTTCGGCATCGGCAACCCGCCCGCGATCTTTCTGGTGTTCATCGCCATTTTCTTCGTGATGACGCTGGCGACGCTGTCGCTGATCGACAGCGTGCCCAAGAACTACATCCAACTGGCCAAGATCATGGGCTGCTCGAAACGGCAGATCTACCGCCATGTGATCCTGCCCGCGATCCTGCCCGACCTCTTCGTCACCCTGCGCATGAACCTTTTCGCCGCGTGGATGGTAGTGCTGATCGCCGAGGCGGTGGGCGTCGGCTCGGGCCTTGGTCAGGTCACCATGCTGGCGCGCAACACGTTCAACGCCAGCCTCGTCTTCTTCACCATGACACTTATCGGGATCACCGGCTTTGCCTTCGATCAGGCGCTTCGCTACGTGCAGCGCAAGGTCCTTTGGTGGGTCGGTCCCAGCCCCGTGGGAGGGGTGTGACCCATGCTCGGACTGTCCATCAAGAACGTCTCGAAAACCTGGAACCCGGACGGCCCCGAGCCAGTCCCCGCGGTCCGCAACCTCACCCTCGATGTGGCGCTTGGCGAGTTCGTCGTGCTGCTCGGGCCCTCGGGCTGTGGCAAAAGCTCGCTGCTCTATATCGTCGCCGGGCTCGAAGACGCCACGCAGGGATCTGTCACCTTCGACGCGCTGGAGATCACCGAACCCTCGCCCGAACGCAGCCTGATCTTTCAGGAGGCCTCGCTTTATCCGTGGCTGACGGTGAAGGACAATATCACCTTCGGTCTGCGCATCGCTGGCAAGTCGCCGCGCGAGATGGATGAGGCCGCCGAGCGGTTGCTGCGTCTCGTCGGCCTCGTCGGCGCGGGCAACAAGCGCCCGCATGAGCTGTCGGGCGGGATGCGCCAGCGCGCCGCGCTGGCACGGGCGCTGGCGATGAAACCCAAGGTGCTGCTGATGGACGAGCCCTTTGCCGCGCTCGACATCCAGACCCGCGCCCGGATGCAGAAACATCTGCTCGATGTCTGGGAAAGCTCGGGCGCTTCGGTGCTGCTGGTGACCCACTCGATCGACGAGGCCCTGGCGCTGGCCGACCGCATCGTCGTCTTCACCGCGCGTCCCGGCCAGATCAAGGCCGAGATCCGCCTCGATCAGGCCCGCCCGCGCGATCTGCGCAGCCCCGAAATGATCGACCTCGCGCGCCGCTGCGAAGCGCTGCTGGCCGAGGAAGTGGAAAAATCCTTCAAGGAACAGGAATTCTCGTGAGTATCGAAATCGTCACCGCCCGCTGGATCGTTTCGGGCGCGAAGGATGATGTCTCGCCCGATATCATCGAAAACGCGGCACTGGCCCATGAAGACGGCATCATCCTCGCCGTCGGTCCCGCCGCCGAGATCACCGCCGCCTATCCCGGTGCAAAGACCACGGACTACCCGCATCACCTGATGATGCCGGGGCTGGTCAACAGCCACCACCACATCGGCCTGACCCCGCTGCAACTGGGCGCGCCCGATTACGCGCTGGAACTGTGGTTCGCCGCGCGGCTGTCGATGCGCAAGATCGACCCCTATCTCGACACGCTGTTCTCTGCCTTCGAGATGATCTCTTCGGGCGTCACCACGGTGCAGCATATCCAAGGCTGGGCCACCGGCGATCTGGAGCAGGTCAAGGCCTCGGCGGGCGGTGTGCTGAAAGCCTATGAGACGGTGGGGATGCGCGCCTCTTACTGCTACGCGGTGCGAGAGCAGAACCGGTTCGTCTACGAGGCCGACGAAGATTTCTGCCGCCGCCTGCCGCCCGAAGCCGGGCGCGCCATGGCCGAGCACCTCGGCCAGCAGAAGATGAGCTTTGCCGAATATATGGCGCTTTACGAACATCTGCGCGACAGCAACGGCAATTCGCGCGCGCGCATCCAGCTGGCCCCGGCGAACCTGCACTGGATGACCGACGATGGGCTTTTGGCGATGAAAGAGCGCTCGGACGCTGACGGCGTGCCGATGCATATGCACCTGCTCGAAACCGCCTATCAGAAGGAATACGCCTTCAAGCGCACCGGCACGACCGCCGTCAAACATCTCGAAAAGCTCGGACTTCTCAGCCCGAAGCTGACCCTTGGCCACGGCGTGTGGATGACCGAAGAAGACCTCGAGATCTGCGCCGGGACCGGCACCTGCGTGTGCCACAACTGCTCGTCCAACTTCCGCCTGCGCTCGGGGATGCTGCCGCTGATGGAGTTGCGCAAGCGCGGCATCGTGGTTGGAATGGGCATCGACGAGGCGGGCATCAACGACGACCGCGACATGCTTCAGGAAATGCGCATGGCGCTGACCGTGCACCGCGTGCCGGGCATGGATCACAGCGCCGTGCCGACGCCAACCGGCGTGCTGCGCATGGCCTCCGAACATGGCGCGCTGACCACCGCCTTCGGCGCCGAGATCGGGCGCCTTGATCCGGGGCGGCGCTTCGATGCGGTGGTGCTCGATTACGACAGCGCCACCTATCCCTATCAGGACCCCGACATCGCGCCGCTCGACGCGCTGATCCACCGCGCCAAGTGCAAGGACGTGCATGAGGTGCTGATCGACGGCGAAGTGGTCTACCGCGACGGCAGCTTCACCCGCATCGACCGCGCAGAGGTGCTGGCGCAGATCGCCGAGGCGCTGGCCAAACCGCGCGACGAAGAAGAGCAGCACCGCCACTGGCTGCGCGATCAGGTCTTTGGCGAGGTCGAGAACTTCTACGACGGCTATATCACCGGCACCGCCCCGCGAACGCCCTTCTACAACCGCTCCTCCCGCGACTGACCCGGAGCCCGAGAGGACAGACCATGCCCGAAACCCTCTTTCGCAACGTGCGCCTGCTTGATCTGCAGGCGCATGACGGACTGACTGCGCCCTGCGATCTGCTGGTGCGCGATGGCCGTATCGCCGAGATCGGTGCCCCCCAGCCCGCGCCCGGTGCGGCGGTGGTCGAGGGTCGCGGCGATCTGCTGATGCCCGGCCTCGTGAACGGCCATTTCCACTCGTCGGTCAATCACATGAAGGGCCGTCTGCCGTCGCTGCCGCTCGAGATCTTCATGCTCTACGAGTGCCCCGAACTCGAGGTGCTGCGCCCCACCCCGCGCGAGGCCTACCTGCGCACCATGCTCGGCTGCATCGAGATGCTGAAGACCGGCACCACCTCGGTGCAGGACGATTGCTTTTTCGTGCCCGAGCCGACGCCCGAGATCATCGACGCGGTGGCGCAGGCCTATCTCGACAGCGGGATGCGCGCTCGGCTGGCGCTGGATCAGCCGGAGGTGCCCGAACTCGACAAGCTGCCGTTCCTGCGCGACCTGCTGCCTTGCGAGTTGCGCGCGCCGCTCGAACAGCCCTCGCCCTGCCCCGCCCCGCGCCTGCTGGAGCTTTACGATCACCTCCTTGGCCAGTGGCATGGCGCGGAAGGTGGCCGGCTGAAGGCGGCGGTCTCCTGCTCGGCACCGCAGCGGGTGACGCCCGAGTATTTCGCCGCGCTCGACGACCTGAGCCAGCGCCACGACCTGCCGTTCTATGCCCATATGCTCGAGACCAAACTGCAGCGGGTCTATGGCGAGGAGTGCCTCGGCGGGCGCTCGCTGGTGCGCTACACGGCGGATCTGGGGTTTCTGTCCGAGCGGATGAACGTGATCCATGCGATCTGGGTCGATGACGCCGATCTCGACCTTATCGCGCAAAGCGGCGCAAGCGTGGCGCATAATCCGATCTCGAACCTGCGCCTCGGCAGCGGCATCATGCGGTGGCGCGACATGCTCGGTAGGGGCATCCCGCTCTGCCTCGGCGTCGACGAGGCCATCGCCGACGACGCGATCAACATGTGGAGCGTGATGAAAACCGCCGCGCTGGTGCATACGCTGGACCGCCCGCGCTATGAGGATTGGCCGATGGCACCCGAGGTGCTGCGCGCCGCGACCGAAGGCGGCGGACGGGCGATGCGCGAGCCCGGTCTGGGCACGCTCACGATCGGCGCGCCTGCGGATCTCAATCTGCTGGACCTCAGCGCCCTGCCCTTCGTGCCGCTCAACAACCTGCCCCGGCAATTGGTGCATTGCGAATTGGGCCAGTCGCTTCGGATGACCATGGTCGCCGGAGAGATCGTCACCGAGAAGGGCCGCCTGCTGCGGGTCGACGAGGCGGCGCTTCTTGAGGAGGCAGGCGCGCTCTTTGCAGGCAAGCGCGCCCAGATGGACCGCGCCGATGCGCAGGTGGCGCGCTATCTGCCCGCCTACCGCGCGATGTACGACATGGCCTCGGCGCGGGACGTGGGGCTGCGGCGGCGACTTGGCTGAGGGCGCGCATCTTGCCCGATGGGCCGCCGCGCGGCATCATGGTGCTCCGCTGATCCGGAGATCTCGCCGATGCCATTGCCAGCTTCTTCGCGCCACCGCGCCGCGCTGATCGCGGGCCTGCTTTGTGTGGGGGCGGTCGGGCCCTGCGTTGCCGATGATCCCTCCCCCGGCGGGCAGGCATGGTCCGACACCTGCGCAAAGTGCCACCGCAGCACCGAGGCGATCGCCTATGCGCTGCCCGATCCCGACGACCGCGCGGGGAAGGACCGGCTGAACCGCTTTCTGGCCATGCATCACGCCCCCGATGACGAGGCGCGCGCCGCGCTGGTCAACTGGCTGGCGGATCAGGCCAGCCAGTAAAGCAGCACCAAGCCCAGAACCGACCCGAGCAGCGCCGCAAATCCCGTCAGCCGCAGCCGGTCCTTCACCGAACTCGGCCCGGCCCCATAGCTGAAGCGCTCGTAGTCGATGCGGCTCAGCGGCACGCCCATTTCCAGCGCGCTGTCGGCCACGAGGGTCATCATCACGCCCGGCCCGCAGATCATCACCTCGCAGGCTGAGGGCTCCAGCCCCTCCATGGCTTTCTCGAGCAGGGCAGCACTCATAGGCCCGCGCAGCAGCCCCAGCTCGGACACATCTTCGGCCCGGTCCGACACCAGCATCGGCGTGACGCCAAGCGCGGCGCAGGCGGGCTGGTACAGCTCGGGCGGCACCATCGCTTCGGCGCTGCGGGCGGCATAGACAAAGCGGACCTGCCGCTGACTGCCGCTGCGCGCCAGATGGCTGAGGATCGACAGGATCGGCGCGATCCCGACGCCGCCGGCCACAAGGATCAGCGGCCCGGCCCCGCGCGGCACAAAACTGCCGTGCGGCGCATCCATCGACACGGCGGTGCCCGCAGGCAGCGCGCCGATGCCATCGGTGAAATCCCCGGCCTCCTGAATAAGAAACCGCAGGCCGTCTTCCCCCGGCGCCGAGGCGATGGAAAACGGATGGTCATGCAGCGGCAGCCGCTTTGCACCGAACGCCAACCACGCGAACTGCCCCGGCTCGAAGGCCAGCGCGGCCCCTTGCGGCGGTGCCAGACGCAGCAGCCACAGACGTTCGGCGACGTGGCGGTTCTCGGCGATGGTCCAAGGCGCGGCACCGCGCCGGACCAAACGGCGGGCGTAGACCGAGACCGCTGGCAGGCAAACCGCCAGCGCCAGCCCGACCCAGAGCAGCGCCGTCCCCATGCCCCTCGGGCCATCGCTCAGCACATGCCAGAGCAGCGCCGCGACCAGCCCCAAAGCGCCAAGCGCATGACCCGCCCGCCACAGCTGATAGCGCATCGGCAGCCGGTCCCGCAGCAGCGCCAGCGCGACCAGCAAGGCCAGCAGCCCCAGCGCGATCCGCGCATCCCACAGCCCCGGCCCCGAGAGCACGAAGTCGATCCTCCGCGCGAGCCGTCCGGGACGGTCGGGGTCGGGCAGGCCGATGAAGGCCAGCACATGCATCAGCGCCAAAAGCAACGCCAGCGGCGCCGCCCATTTGTGAAACGCCATGGTCACATCGATGCCGATGCGGCCCGAGATCGCCTCGAAGCGCCCACTGGTCACCATCTGCGCCAGAACCATGACCGCCGCCGCGATACCGCAAGCCGTCGCCAGCCGCATGGCACCTTGCCAATGGCCGGGCTCGGAAAGCAGCGCCACAAGCATCGGCAACGCGACCAGCCCGGCGTAGAGACAGGCGAGCACGCGAGGCGGCAGGCCGCGGCGTTTGGAACGGTCTTGGGGCATGGCGCTTTTGGCTCCTTTGTCCAAAGCTTAGCGCGGCCCGCGCAGCGAAGACTTGATGCGGATCACAAGCGGGGGCGGAAACTCTCCGCCGCGCGTGTTTTTCCCGGCGAGGGCGATCATCCCGGGCGCACACTCTTTCTCGGCGTGCTGAAAACTCGGCGTGTCGGCGCAGCAAATGCCGGTTCTGCAAGCAGTGTCTGCGCGGCGGAGGGAAATCTTGCACAAGTTCGGACTTAAACCTCGGAGCGCCCGAAGATTTATTCTTCACTTACCTTAGCCGCAGGCGCTTGGGGGTCGCTCCGGGGTGCCTGCCGCGACGCTCCCGAAATAGCCGACCGGGCCCAGCATGTTGAACGTCCGCCAGATCGAGGCCTTCAAGGCCGTCATTGAAACCGGCACCGTCAGCCGCGCCGCCTCGCGCCTCTGCGTCTCGCAGCCCGCGATCAGCAAGATGCTGCAGAACCTCGAGTATGACACCGGGCTCGCCCTGTTCGAGCGCAGCCCCGGCCGGGTCCGCCCCACCGGCGACGCGCTGCTCTTGTTCGAAGAGATCAACCGGCTCTATCGCGGCCTCGACCGGATCGAGACAGCCGCCTCGGACATCCGCAACATGAAGGGCACGATGCTGTCGGTCGGGGTGATGCCCGCGCTGTCGACCGGCTTCATTCAGGACCTCGTGATGGAATACCAAAGCAGCAACAGCGCCGCGCGACTGGCGCTGCATGCGCGCAGCACGGTCAAGATCGTCGACATGCTGATTTCCGGCAGCCTCGACATCGGTGTCTCGTCCCATCCAATCGACGATCCCGAGATCGAGCATATCGCGCTCGACAGTCGCCCCTATGTCTGCGTGATGCCGCGCGGCCACCGGCTGGCCGAACGGCCCGCGCTTTGTCCGGCGGACCTCGAAGGCGAGCGTTTCATCAATTTCACCCCGACCTCGGATCTGCGCGCTCAAGTGGATGAGCTCTTCACCCGCGCCGGGGTGCAGCGCGACATCATCACCGAAGCCTCGATGGCGCCCAGCATTTGCGCCATGGTGGCGCGCGGTCTGGGCGTGGCGCTGCTCAACCCTCTGTACCTTGGGGCTTTCTCGGAACTTGTGGTCTGCCGCCCCTTCGCGCCCACGGTCAGTTCCGAGGTGCGGCTGCTGCTGCCCCGCCACCGCCCGCGCACCAGTCAGGTGCAGCGCTTTGTCGAACTGGCGCTGGCCCACGCAGAAAGCCTCGGCCCCGCGCTGGCCCCGCCCCCCGCCAGCACCACAAAGACCGCCGCCGAGCTGCGCTGACTTTCAAGGCGGGCTACGCAGGACGCAGGGCCCGCTCAAATCTCGATCAGCGAACCCGCCCCCGGCCTGTCATAGCCGAACTCGCTTTGCAGACGCGCCTGAATGTCGAAGGACACGCAATGGACCGGCAAAAGGCGCGGAATGCCTTCGGCGCGGAGCCATGCAATCGTTTCATCCAAGGCGGGTTTTTCGGGATGGACCAGATGAAAGCCACCGATCACGGCGTATAGATCCTGACCGGTCACCGATTTCGCATAGGTGCAGATGTTGCAGATCCCGCTGTGCGAACAGCCGGTGAGAACAACCGCGCCCTTCTCGGTCCTGAAGGCCAAAGCCGTGTCGTCCTCCATCGTGTCCTCATAGTAATAGCCCCGCTCGAAGGGGACGACCCTTGGGATCTGCCCGAGGAAAAAGGCACCGGGGGCGATCTCATAGGGCCCGACCGTCTCGACGATCTGAAAGTCCGCACGGATCTTCCGCTCGATGTCGGAATACCTGTGCGGAAGGTGGCGGTCGGGCGGCTCTATGAAGGGATCAAGCAGCGCCGTCATGACCCGTGGGTGCAGCACCAGCGTCTTCTTTTCGGTGAACGGATGGAAAAGCAGCCCGCGCGAATGGTCACTGTGAAAGTGCGACAGCGCGATGACGTCGGCGGCGTCCAGATCGATATGCGCGGTTTCGGCGTTGCGGCACCATACGTCGGACCAGCCCGTGTCAAAGACGATCTTGCTGCCTTCGTATTCGATCCAGGCGGAAAACCCGTATTCGGCCAGCCAACACAAGTCGGAGACGAGGTTCTCATTCAACAGCCGGATCTTCATGATGCGGGCCCTCCTCCAAGCACGGGCACCATAGCAGATTTCCGGCCCCACCGCGACGCAGGCGCGCGGGGCCTGCCTCGCAAAATGCCAGCGCCGATGTCCTGACCGCCAAATCCGCTGCCGGGCGCACGGGTTTTGGTTATCGGCACAGGCCGCCCCATAACCTGAGTTCGATGCATACCTATTATTTGGAATTTGACCCTACGGGCTGCGGCATCTCATCCTGACCCCATCAGAACCAATTGAAATCATTAGGCTGCAGGCGCGCTGATCCCCGCCTTGCGGCAACGGGAGAGCTTGGCTTGCAGGTCACCCAGTTCATCATTCGCCGTCTCATCTTCTCGGTGATCTTGCTCATCGGCGTCAGCGTTATCGTCTTTGCGCTGGTCAACGCCGTGGGCAATCCGATCGAGATCCTCCTTGCCGAACGGCCCGGCATCAGCCAGCAGGCCATCGACCAGATGACCGCCTATTACGGGCTCGATCAGCCGGCGGTGACCCGCTACCTGATCTGGGCCGGAAATCTGCTGCAGGGCGATTTCGGCACCTCGATCATCTACAACCAGCCGGTCTGGGAGATGATCACGGTCTGGGGCGCCGAGACCATGAAGATTCAGGTCCCCGGCATCCTCATCGCGCTGGCCATCGCCACGGTGATGGCCGTGACCGCCGCCGTGCGCCAGTACAGCAAGACCGACTTCGGGGTCATGGCCAGCGCCATGCTCGGCCAGTCGCTGCCCGCCTTCTTCGTCGGCATCCTGCTGATCCTCATCTTCTCTTACTGGCTGGGCATCTTCCCCTCTTACGGGGCCTATTCCATGCGCGCGCCGCTCTGGGGCAGCCCGACGCTCGACGCGCTGTGGCATATGGTGCTGCCGGTGGCGATGCTGACCTTCTTCAACACCGCCGCGCTGACGCTGCTGATGCGCTCGAACCTCGTGGACATCCTGCGCCATGACTTCGTCACCGCCGCCCGCGCCAGCGGCCTGCCCGAGCGGCGCATCATCTACGGCCACGCGCTGCGCAACGCGCTGATCCCGGTGCTGACCTATCTGGCCATCCTCTTCGGGCTGATGCTGGGCACCGCTCCGGTGACCGAGGCCGTCTTCACCTGGCCCGGTGTCGGCTACCTCTACATCAACGCGATCCAGCAGCTCGATTACCCGGTGATCCTCGGCGTCACCATGGCGATCTCGGTGATGCTCGTGCTGGCCACGCTGCTCACCGACATCGCCTACGTGCTCATTGATCCCCGCATCAGACTGGACTGACCCCATGGCCTCGATTGATCCTCTCACCCCAGCCGCCAGCCCCAAGGCGGCACGGCCCGAGATGCCGCGCGGCATGTGGGCACAGGGCTGGTCGCGCTTCCGCCGCAACCGTACCGGCATGCTGGGTCTCGTGCTGGTAAGCTTCGTGGTGCTGGTGGCGATCCTCTCGCCGCTGATCGCGCCCTATGCCGCCGACGACCAGTCGGCGATGCTCAACTTCGGCTCGCGCGCCGCCCCCAGCCTCGCGCATCCCTTCGGCACCGACCGTATGGGCTATGACGTCTTCACCCGCGTGGTCTATGGCGCCCCCACGGCGCTGGCGGTGGGGCTCGGCACCATGCTGGTCGCCTCGGTGCTGGGGCTGCTGATCGGCGGCATCAGCGGCTATGTCGGCGGTTGGGCCGACGAGGTGATGATGCGCATCACCGAATTCTTCCTCGTGCTGCCGGTGTTTGTGGTCATCCTTGCCGTGGTCCGGCTCTTCGGGGTGATCGTGGTCGGCACCCCGCTCGAAGAGATCCCCTATCTCAACCTCAGCACAATCGTCGTGCTGCTTGGCCTCTTCGGCTGGCCGCCCATCGCGCGCATCGCCCGCGCCGAGTTCATGCGCCTGAAAAGCATGGAGTTCGTCGAGGCCGCCCGCTGCATCGGCGCCACCCGCAGCGACATTCTGATGCGCCACATCCTGCCCAACGCCATGCCGTCGCTGGTGGTGATCATCGCGCTGGGGATCGGCTCGGCCATCCTTTCGGAGGCGATGGTCAGCTTCCTCGGCTTCGGCGACCCCGAGGCGATCAGCTGGGGCCAGCTTCTCTATTTCAACTACGAGAACCTCAGGGTCTCGCCCTGGGCCTCCATCGCCCCGAGCGCGGCGATCTTCATCACGGTTCTTGGTTTCAACCTTCTTGCAGATGGGCTGTCCGATGCTTTCAACCCCCGCGTCAAATGATCCCCTGTCCCGTGATCCCTCCGGTGATCCCGCACCCGGTGCCGCCCCGCTGCTCGAGGTGCGCGGGCTGAGCGTCAGCTTCGGCAAGGGCGCAAGCGCGGTGCCCGCGGTGATGGGTGTCGGTCTCGCCGTCGGGCGGCAGGAAACCCTCTGCCTTGTCGGCGAAAGCGGCTCGGGCAAATCCGTAACCTCGCTGTCGCTGATGGGGCTGCCGCCAGCGGGCGCGCAGGTGACCGGCGGACAGGTGGTCTTCGAGGGCGAGGATCTGACCCGCAAATCCGCAAAAGCCATGGGCCGCGTGCGCGGCAAGCGCATGGCCATGGTGTTCCAGAACCCGGCGCATTCGCTCAACCCGATCCTGACCATCGGCAAGCAACTGGGCGAGATCTACGCATGGCACACCGGGGCGGGCCGGCTCGAGACGCGCGAGCGCGTCGGCTACCTGCTGCGGCAGGTCGGCATCACCGATGCCACCAGCCGTCTGAACCAGTTCCCGCACGAGCTGTCCGGCGGCATGAAACAGCGCGTCTGCATCGCCCGCGCATTGCTCTGCGATCCGGCGCTGATCCTTGCAGACGAGCCCACCACAAACCTCGACGTGACCATTCAGGCGCAGATCCTCGACCTTCTGGATGAGATCAAAGAGCGCTTTCACACGTCGATCCTGCTTGTCACCCACGACATGGGGGTGGTGGCGCGCATGGCCGACCGGATCTCGGTGATGTACTCGGGCCGCATCTGCGAGAGCGGCGCGGCGCGCACGGTCTTTCGCGACCCTCAGCACCCCTACACCCGCGCGCTGCTCGACAGCACGCCGCGCATCGACCAGCGCTATGAGCAGGGCGCGCAGAGCCTGCCGGCGATCGGCGGCAAGCCCCCGAACCCGGCGGAGCGGCCCAGCGGCTGCCAGTTCAATCCGCGCTGCGGCGAGGCGCAGGAGGACTGCCGCCGCCACCTGCCGAAAATGACCGCCAGCGGGCCCGGCCATGCCGTCAGCTGCCTGCGCCGCGGCTCGCTGATCGAGGAGGACGCCGCATGACCGCCCCCTTCGCCATCCCCGATCCCGACCTGCTCACCGTGCGCGGGTTGCAGAAGCTCTACCCGGTGACCAAACGCGGCCTCTTTCGCAGCCGCCAGACCGGGGTGATCCGCGCCGTCGACGAGATCTCCTTTTCCGTGGCGCGCGGGCAGACCCTTGGCCTCGTGGGCGAATCCGGCTGCGGCAAGTCGACCACTGCGCGCTCGATCCTGCATCTGATCGGTGCCAGCGGCGGCGAGGTGCTGCTCGGCGGGCAAGACCTGCTGGCGACGCTGGGCGGCGACGACCGCAAGGCCGAACTGGCCATGCGCCGCCGCGTGCAATACGTCTTTCAGGATCCCTATATGTCGCTCAACCCGCGCTGGACCATCGCGCAAACGCTATCCGAGCCGCTGCGGGTGCATGCGCTGCTGCCGCCCGCCGCATGGCGCGCGCGGGTGCTGGAACTGCTGGAACTGGTGGGGCTGGAGCCGCATCACGCCGACCGCTACCCGCATGAGTTCTCGGGCGGTCAGCGCCAGCGCGTCGGCATCGCCCGCGCGCTCGCCGTAGACCCCGAACTGCTGATCCTCGACGAGCCGGTGTCCTCGCTCGACGTCTCGGTGCGGGCGCAGATCCTCAACCTGCTGGCGCGGCTGCAGGCGGAACTGGGGCTGACCTATCTCTTCATCTCGCATGACCTCAGCTCGGTGCGGTTTCTCAGCACCCGCGTCGCGGTGATGTATCTGGGAAAGATCGTCGAGATCGCCGATGTGGACACGCTCTTCGAGGCGCCGCGCCATCCCTACACCCGCGCCCTGCTAAGCGCGATCCCGGTGCCCGATCCCGACCGGCCCGCCGCGCGCAACACGCTGCGCGGCGAGATCCCCAGCGCGATGAACATGCCCGCCGCCTGCCGGTTCCACACCCGCTGCCCGCGCGCCAGTGCGGTCTGCGCCGCGCATGAGCCGCCGATGAAGACCCAGCGCGGCCACGCGCTCGCCTGCCACCACCCGCTGAACGAGCCGGCCCCGGCCGAACCGCTCAGCCCCGACAGTTAAGCCACGACCATAACGCACCAACAGGGACCAGAACCGACATGCAAGCAAACCAGACACGCAGAAACTTCCTGAAGACCACCGGCGCCGCCGCGGCGGCACTGGCCGGGTCGGCACCGGGCATGGGCCGCGCCGCGGCACCCTTCTTCAAGATGTATATGATGATCCCCAACAACCAGCCCGCCCGGATGATCTGGGGCACGCTGGCGGCGCAGCAGATCTCGAAGCTGGGGATCGACGTGCAATCGAGCTATGTGCCGTGGTCGGTGATCACCCCGCGGCGCACCAATGGCGAGGGCAAAAGCCACGCCGAGGGCGGCTGGGACGCCTATCTCGAGCGCTATTACTACAACTCGATCACCCCGATGCCGAACAACCTCTTCTCGTCCACGGCCTTCCCGCCGAACGGGCAGAACTACTATTACGTCAATGACGAAGAGATTGATGCCTCGCTCAAGGATTACGCCGCCGCCCGCGAAGAGGGCCCGCGGATGGAGGCAATCCACCGCTTCGAAAAGCGCTGGTATGACATCCAGCCGATGACCATCCTGTTCTACCCCGAGGATGTGATCGCCACGAACCCCAAGCTCTCGGGCTTTACCGGCACCACCTTCAACCCGGTGTTCTTCCCCGACCCGCACAACTGGACGATCGAAGGGGCCGAGGGCGGTGCCACCGCCGCCTTCGCCTCGTGGCAACCGCCGCAGAACCTCACCCCGATGTATACCGGCGGCTATTCGGACTCGAATGTCTTCGGGCCGGTGTTCAACCGCCTTTACGAGTATAAAGACTGGGAAACCAAAGAGATCGCTCCGGCGCTGGCCACCGGCCACACCATGTCGGAGGACGGCAAGCAATGGGTCATCTCGCTGCGCGAAGGCGTGAAATGGCACAGCGGCGAGGAGTTCACCGCCGAGGATGTGATCTTCACCTGGAAGATGATCATGGACCCGGCTTATGCCTCGGCGTTCAACGCGCCCTTCGTCGAGATCTTCGGCTCACCCGACGCCTTCAAGGCCACCGGCAAATACGAGGTCACCATCGATCTGCCCGCCTTCACCATCCAGTTCGAACATTGGGTGATGAACGCCATGCAGGTGATGCCCAAGCACGTTCTGGAAGGCATCGCGCCGGGCGATCTGCGCGCGCATCCGTTCAACACGTGGAATGGCAGCTATGAGGTCACCCTGTCCGACGGCTCGACCTACACCGCCAAAGGCGGCGTCGGCACCGGGCCGTGGGTCTGTCAGGGTCAGGACCAGATGCGCAAGGCCTTCGTCTACGCCAAGAACGCCGACTACTGGCAAGAAACGCCGGGCAACGTCGAGACCTTCTACGTGGTCAACATCCAAGGCTCGGACGCGGTGCTGTCGGCGCTGAAATCCGGAGAGATCGACGCGCATGACCCGATGTATGACATCGGCTCGCTGGTCGACACGATCGACCCCTCGTGGGGCAAGGTGCAGACCTACGACAGCTACAAGTGGCAGCACGTCTGCTACAACCTGCAGCACCCGGTCTTTGGCACCGGCGTCGACACGCCGCTTGGCCGCGAGGACCCGTCGCGCGCCGCCGAGGCTGCGGCCTATGTGCGTCAGGCCTTCAGCCACGCCATGCCGCGCGAGCAGATCGTGCAGGAGATCGCCAGCGGCTTTGGCGCGCCGGGCACGGTGCCTATGCCCTTCACCGCGCCGGAATACGCCAAGGAATTGCTCAAACCCATCGAGTACGACCTCGAGATCGCGCGCGATTTCATGACCAAGGCTGGCTACGTCTACTGACCCCGGCCCGCAGCGACCTGCCCCGGGCGCCTCGCCGCGCCCGGGACCTCGACCAAGGCACAGCCCTGGACACATCCCCGTAAGGAACGGATCCAAGAGATGACTGACAAAAAGATGCGGCTCGGCCTGTCGATGCGTGGCGTCGGCTATCACCCCTCTGCATGGCGCCACCCCGATGTGCCGGCCAATGGCGCCAGCGAGATCGAGCATTTCCACACCGTCGCCAAACACGCCGAACGCGGCAAGATCGACATGATCTTCTTTGCCGACGGCGCGGGCGTGCGCGCCAAGGACACCCCCAAGGGCTCACTGGCCCGCCTCGGCCATTACATCACCGACATCGAACCCACGGTGCTGCTGGCCTCGATCTCGGCGGTGACCACGCATCTGGGCCTCGTGACCACGGCCTCCACCGCCTATAACGAGCCCTACAACCTCGCCCGCCGCTTTGCCGGGCTCGACCTGATGAGCCATGGCCGCGCGGGCTGGAACGTGGTCGCCTCGTGGTCGAACGAAGAGGCCAAGAACTTCGGCCTCGAACAGGTGCGCGACTACACCGAACGCTATGAGCGCGCCGCCGAGTTCGTCGAGGTTGTCACCGGCCTCTGGGACAGCTGGGAAGAAGACGCCTTCCCGCTCGACAAGGCCTCGGGGCTGTTCTTTGACGAGGCGAAGATGCACCGGCTGAACCACGAGGGAAAACATTTCCGGGTGCGCGGGCCGCTGAACGCGCGCCCCTCGGAGCAGGGCCGTCCGATCGTGGTGCAGGCGGGCAATTCCCCCGCCGGGCGCGACATCGGCGCCAAACACGCCGAGGTGATCTATACCGCCGCGCGCAGCGTCGAAGAGGCGCTGGACTATTACGCCGACATGCGCGAGCGGCTGGCCAAATTCGGACGCCCCGCCGATGCGCTGCGGGTGATGCCCGGCTTCCGCACCTACATCGGCGAGAGCCGCGAGGAGGCGCAGGAGAAATTCGAAATGATGCAGGATCTGATCGAGCCGGTGGTTGGCCTGTCGTTCCTTGCCGACACATTCGGCGATCTCTCGGGGCTGCCGCTGGACGAGCCGATCCCCGCCGATTTCAAACCCTCGGGGGACAATGAAAGCCTCAGCGGCTGGGCCGACCGGCTGATCGCCAGCGCCCGGCAAGAGGGCAAGACGATCCGCGATCTCTATCTCGAGCAGGCCGGACAGGCATCGAGCAATTACATCGGCACCGCCGCCGACATCGCCGACGTCATGGAAGACTGGTTCCACAAGGGCGCCTGCGACGGCTTCAACCTGACGGTGCCGCACCTGCCCGGCGGCGCTGCGGATGTGGCCGATCTGCTGGTGCCCGAACTGCAGCGGCGCGGGCTGTTCCGCACCGAATACGAAGGCCGCACCCTGCGCGAGAACCTCGGGCTGCCAGCGCATGTGAACCGCTACACCGCCGCCCGTGAGCGCGAGACCACAATGGCCTGACACCCTCGAAAATTTCTTCCCAACTGCCTCCCGGTCCTGTGCCGGGGGGCTTTTTTGTCAGCTGACAATTTCTCGCGCGGCGGCAGCCGGCCAAGACGAAAAGAGCGGACCCGAAGGCCCGCCCTCTCGGCGCCGGGGACGGGAGCAGCCCCCAAAGCGACCATCAAAGTTCTGCCGCGCTCAGTGCGAGACGGCGATCGCTTCTTCGGATTCCGAACTCTCCGACACACGTCCCGCCAGCGGGTTGGGCTTGGCCTCCAGCCCGAGCCGGGCGCGCAGCGTGCCGCCCTCATATTCGCTCTGCGCCAGTCCGCGCCGACGCAGTTCCGGCACCAGCAGGTTGATGAAATCCTCTGCGCCGCCGGGCATATAGGGCGCCATCAAGTTCCAGCCGTCGCAGGCGCCATCTTCGAACCAATCCTGCATCACGTCGGCGATCTGCTCGACCGTGCCGCAGCAGACGTTGTGGCCCGAAGAGATCGAGATCTCCTCATAGACCTGACGGATGGTCATCGGGGTCTCGCGCAGGCGGCGCTCCCATTGCTCGATGGCGCTTTTGACACCGTTCGACTCCGGCAGCGGCAGCGGCACCAACTCGTCGGGATCATAGGCGCTGAGATCGCCGAACATCTTCGAGATCAGCTGCAGGCCGACCTCGGGGTGGACCAGCGCCTTCAACTCGTCGAGCTTGGCCTGCGCCTCTTCCTCGGTGGCGCCGATGATCGGCATGATGCCCGGCATGATCATCACCTGCGCCGGATCGCGACCCGCCGCGGCGACCCGCGCCTTCATGTCGGCGTAGAACTCCTTGGCGATCTCCTTGTCCTTCTGGCCGGTGTAGATGATGTCGGCGATGCGCGCGCCCAGCTCGCGCCCCGGACCCGAGCCGCCCGCCTGCGCGATCACCGGATAGCCCTGCGGCGAACGCTCGAGGTTCAGCGGGCCGCGCACCTGATAGTGTTTGCCCTTGTGGTTGAGCAGATGCATCCCCTCGGGGCGGAAATAGCGGCCCTCGTCCTTGTCGCGCACGAAGGCGTCATCGTCCCAGCTGTTCCACAGGCCGGTGACTACATCGAAGAATTCATTGGCGCGCTCATAGCGCTCGGAATGCTCCATGAGCGTGTCGCGGCCAAAGTTCATCGCCTCTTCTTCGCTCCAGCCGGTCACCACGTTCCAACCCGCGCGCCCGTCCGAGATATGGTCCAGCGAGGCGAATTTGCGGGCCAGCGCATAGGGCTCGTTATAGGTGGTCGAGGCGGTGCAGATCAGGCCGATGCTCTCGGTCACCGCCGACATGGCGGCGAGCAGGGTGATCGGCTCGAAGCGGTCGATATGGCCGTGGCGGCTCAGTTCGTCAGCATCCTTGTGCGGGATGCGCACGGCGGCGCCGTCGGCAAGGAACATGAAGTCGATCTTCTGCGCCTCGGCCTGCTTGATGATCTTGGCGTAGCCTTTGAAATCATTGGCGATACCGGCGTTGGCATCGGGGTGGCGCCAGCCCGAGTTATGGCCGCCGTTCTGCACCATGTTAATGCCGATCTTCATGCGGCGTTGGGTCGTGGGCATCTTGGTCTCCTTTCCCGGACTGCGCCGGGATATCTTCTGGGGTGTTTTGATCAATTGTCAGTCGGGTCCGGCTGCGCGCCGGCAAGCGGGTAATGGCACAGGCACCCCGCGGGGCCGGTTTCGGCACGCGGCGTTGCCTCGACGCAGAGGCGCGGCACACTGTGGCCTGCCACCTCTTGGCGCGATGCGGGATCGATCCCCGCGGCGACCACGCGCGCATGCGGGCAGCGGGTGTGAAACGCACAACCGGTCGGCAGATCGAGCGGGCTGGGGATATTGCCCTCGAGCAGCACCACCTCGCGATTGCGCTCCACCTCCGGGTCCTCGCCCGCCACCACCGACAGCAGGCTCTCGGAATAGGGGTGGCGCGGGCTGTCGCAGATCTGCCGGGCCGGTCCCTGCTCGACGAAGCGCCCGAGGTACATCACCCCGGTGCTGTCGGCGAAATGGCTGACCAGCGCGAGATCATGGGTGATGATCACATAGGTCAGCCCGAGCCGCTCTTGCAGTTCCACCAGCAGGTTGATGATCTGCGCCTGAATCGACACGTCGAGCGCGCTCACCGGCTCGTCGAGCACGAGGATCTCGGGCTCGAGGATGATCGCGCGGGCAATGGCGACGCGCTGGCGCTGACCGCCCGACAGTTCATTGGCAAAGCGCCCGAGGTGCGCCACGCTCAGCCCCACCTGCCGGATCACCTGCTCGATACGGGCGCGCTGATCGTCCTTGCTGCCCTTGATGCCATGCACCACCAGCGCCTCGCGCAGCACGTCATAGACGCGCATCCGCGGGTCGATCGAGGCGCGCGGATCCTGCAGCACCAGTTGCACCCGCCGCCGCAGCTGCCGCCGCTCGCGCGGGGTGAGGCCGGACAGCTGCTGCCCGCCAAGGGTCACCTCACCCGCCGTCATCTTAACCAGCCCGACGATTGCCCGCGCCAGCGTGCTCTTGCCCGAGCCGGATTCCCCGACGATGGCGTAGCAGCCGCCGCGCGGCACCGAGAAGCTGACGTTCTGCACCGCGCGCACCACCTTGGTGGCGCCGGTGCGGAAGAAGGATTTGTTCACCGGGAAATCGACGCTGAGGTTGCGCACGTCCAACACCACATCCGCGCCGGATTGGACCTCTTGCTGCATGTCCTTGGGCATCTCAGACCTCCTCTTCTTGCGCGAAGTGACAGGCCACCGAGGCCGCGCCGCAGCTCTGCAGATCCGGCGCAATGGTCATGCAGGGCGCCCGGCCCTTGGCCCGCGCGCAGCGCGGCGCAAAGCTGCAGCCCTCGGGCAGACGGCCCAGCATCGGCGGCTCGCCCGAAATCGCCGGAAGCAGCCGGGTCGAGCCATCGTGGCGCAGCTTCGGCGTCGAGTTGCGCAGGGCGCGGGTGTAGGGGTGGCGGGCGTTGCGGAACACCTCGTCCACCGGCCCGACCTCGACGATGCGCCCGGCGTAGATCACCGCCACGTCGTCGGCATAGCGCGCCACCAGCCCCAGATCGTGGGTGACCAGCATCATCGCCATGTCGCGCTCTTTCTGCATCTTGCGCAGCAGCGAGAGGATCTGCTGCTGGATGGTCACGTCGAGCGCCGACGTGGGCTCGTCGGCCAGCAGGATCTCGGGCTCCTGCGCCAGCGCGATGGCGATCACGATGCGCTGTTTCATCCCGCCCGAGAACTGGTGCGGATAGGCCGAGAGGCGGCTTTCGGGATCGGCGATCTGCACCGCCTTGAGCAAGTCGATGGAACGGGCGCGCACCTCTGCGGCGCTGAGGCTGGTGCCGGAGGTCAGCGCCTCGGCCAGCTGCGCGCCGATGGTCATCACCGGGTTGAGCGCGCTGGCGGCATCCTGAAACACCATGCCGATATAGCGGCGACGCAGGTCCTGCACCTCTTTGCCCGACAGATGCGCGGCGGATTTGCCCGCGATCTCCAGCTCACCGCCCGAGACCACCGCCTGCCCGCGCGGCAGCAGGGTGCCGACGGCGCGCAGCAGCGTGCTCTTGCCCGAGCCGGACTCGCCGACCACCGCCAGAGTGCGCCCGCGGCGCAGCGCGAAATCGACACCGCGCACCGCCGGAAGCTGGCCGCGCTCGGTGAGATAGGAAATCTCTAGATCGCGCCCTAGCGCGGCGGCATCGCTGGCCACCCCGAGCCGCGCCTTGGCCTCGGCGGCGGTCTCACGCGGGGCGGCGGGCAGCGCCTTGCCACCGGAGATCAGCCGCGCCAGCATCCCCTGCCCCTTGCGGCGCTTGGCGGCGGTGGGGTCGTAGATGTTGCGCAACTCCTCGCCCAGCAGGTTGAACCCCAGCGCCGAGAGCGCAAGGAAGAGGCCCGGGAAGGTCGCCATATAGGGATGGCTGCGAATGTAAGAGCGGCTCTCGCCCAGCATGGTGCCCCATTCGGGTTCCGGCGGCTGGGTGCCGAGGCCGAGAAAGCTGAGGCCCGAGGCGTTGAGCAGCGTCGAGGCGAACAGCAGGCTGCACAGGGTCACGAGGATGCCGCCCATGTTCGGCAGCACGTGCCGCGCCATCACCCGCATCGGCGAGCAGCCGAGCGAGACACTGCCTTCGACGAAGGGTTCCGACAGGGTGCTCATCGCCACCGCGCGGGTGGTGCGGATGAACACCGGGATCGACACGATGCCCACCGCGAGGATCACGTTCCACGTGCTCGGCCCGAGGATCGCCACGACGGCGAGGGCAAAGACGATGTCGGGGAACGAGAGCATGATGTCGACGCCGCGCATCAGCAGCTGATCGAAGGTGCCGCGCACATAGGCTGCGGCCAGTCCCAGCGGCACGCCGATGACGAAGGCCACCGCCACGCCGCCGACGCCGATGCCCAGCGACGAGCGCGCGCCGACGAGGATGCGGCTGAACACGTCGCGGCCCAGCTGATCGGTGCCGAACCAATGCGCCGCCGAGGGCGGCTGCAGCGTCGCCATGAAATCCTGTTTGTAGGGATCGAGCGGCGCCAGCCAGGGACCGAAGAAGGCGAGGAAGGTCAGCACCGTCACCAGCGCGAGGCCGATGGCGCCCTTGGGCGAACTGGCAATGCGGCGCAGGGTCTTGAGCCTTGGATGCAGCAGAGTCTGCCGCAGCAGCCCTTGCCGTGCGCCGGTCTCGGCGCCGCCGGGGATATCGTCTGTGGTGGATGTCATTGTCATGAGGTCTGCCTGTCAGGCGGCCGCGTAATCGCGGGTCCGCGGATCGAGCCACTGGCCGAGCAGGTCGGTCGCGAGGTTGATGAGGACGAAGAACACCGCAAAGAGCAGCACGCAGTATTGGATCACCGGGTAGTCGGAACTGCCGACCGCGCTGACCAGAAGCCGCCCCAGTCCGGGCACGCCGAACACCGTCTCGGTCACCACCGAGCCGCCCAGCATGCCGCCGAATTGCACCCCGGCGACGCTGACCGCTGCCACCAGCGAGTTGCGCAGCGCGTGGCGCAGGATCACCGTGCGTTCGGCCAGCCCCTTGGAGCGGGCGGTGTCGAGGTAATCCTTGCCCATCACCTCCAGCAGGTTGGCAGTGACGAGGCGGCTGAAAAGCGCGGCGGGCCGTGTCGCCACCACCAGCACCGGCAGCACATAATGCGCGGGTGTCGCCGCTCCGGCTGCTGGCAGCCAGCCCAGCGTCACGGCGAACAGCCAGATGCACAACAGCCCCAGCCAGTAGATCGGCATCGAGATGCCCGCGAGCGTCAGCACGGTGACGGTGGCGTCGAACCACCCGCCCTGCCGCAGCGCGCAAATCACCCCGGTGACCACCCCGAAGGCAAGGCCGATAACCAGCCCGCCGACGGCGATGATCAAGGTCTTGGGCAGCCGCTCGGTGATTTCCTGAACCACTGGGCGACTGGTGCGATAGGAGGTCGCCACCTCGGGATCGACCACGCCGCGCAGGAACAGCGCGTAGCGCTCGAACGGCGGGCGGTCGAGGCCGAGGTGATGCCGGATATCGGCGATCTCCTCATCGGTGGCCATGTTGCCCGCAAGCTGCGCGGCCGGGTCTCCGGGGATCAGGGCCACGAACCAGAAGGCCAGCAGGCTGACAGCGAAGAGGGTCGGGACCGCGACGAGGAGTCTCTTGAGAACAAACATGGCCGTCCCCGATCAGCCGTCGACCGAGACGTGGACGTCGTCGAACAGCATGGTCTCGTCAGGCCGGATGGTGAAGCCTTCGACCTTGTCCGAGATGCCGATCGCCTGCTTCTGGTACCACAGGAAGACAAAGGGCATTTCGTCCCAGATGATCTTTTGCACTTCGGCGTAGATCTCTTTCTGCTCGTCGATGTCCGTGGTCGCGCGGCCTTCGGCCAGCAGGCTGTCGACGCGCTCGTCGCTGAAGCCGGTGGTGTTGGCGCTGACGCCGGTGTGGAACAGGCGGTAGAGGGTGAAGTCGATCCCCGCCGTGGCGCGGCCGATCATCGACATGTCATAGGTGCGCTCTTCCAGCGGCACGCGGTGCGCGGCGGACCAGCTTGGCAGGTCGAGAACGCGGGCCTGCGCGTCGATGCCGATCGCCTGCCACTGGCCGACCAGCGCCTGACAGACCTGCGCGTCCTTGATGTAACGCCCGTTGGGGCAGTTCACCGTCAGCTCGAGCTTGTTGCCCGGTCCATAGCCCGCCTCTTCGAGCAGCGCCTTGGCGCGTTCGACGTCATAGGGCTTGGGCTCGAAGGTCACGCGCAGCGCGTCCTCGGTGCCCGGACCGACCTGCCCTTCGGAGGGTGTGCCAAGGCCGCCGAGAATGCCCTGCACCATGCCATCGCGGTCGAGCGAGATGTTCAGCGCCTCGCGCACCCGCTTGTCTTCGAGCGGGCCGTTCAGCACCATTTCCATGGAGATCGAGAACATGCTGTCGGGCAGGATCACCTCGGCATTGTCGAGCGCGTTGATCGTGTCGATGGATTCCGCCGGAACGCGGTCGACGATGTCCACTTCCCCGGTTTCCAGCAGCGCCATGCGCGAGCCGTCCTCGGGGACCGCCATGAAGGTGATCTTTTCCAGCGTCGCCGGGCGCGGGCCCTCGTAGTCGGGGTTCGGCACAAGGCTAAACCGCTCGCCGCCGATGAACTCATCCACCATGTAGGGGCCCGAGCCGACCGGGTAGAACCCGTATTCGGCGCCCATCTCGGCATTGGCCTCGGTGTCGATGATGCTGGCGGCGGTATTGGCCAGAAGCATCAGCACGTGACCGTTCTTTTCGGCCATGTGAAAGACCACCGTGTCTTCGCCCTGCGCTTCGGCTTCGCCCAGCGAGGAATAAAGCCCGGCGAAGATCGAGCCGCTGTCGGGGTCGAGCAACTGGTTGAACGAGGCGGCGACGGCTTCAGCGTCGAGCGGCTTGCCGTTGCTGAACTTATGGCCGGTCTCGAAGGTCACGGTGAAGGTCATGCCGTCTTCGGACCAGTCCCACTCCTTGGCCAGCGCCGGAACCACCTTGTTGTCACCGTCGATGCGGAACAGCTGCTGAAAGACCAGCCCGTCGACCGCATTGCCCACCGGCAGCGAGTTCACATGCGGATGGAAGGTGGTGGCGTCAGCGCCCACGGCGATGCGCAGCTCGCCTTCGGGCGCGGCCAGAGCCGCGAGCGGCAGCGCGGTGGCCATCAGCAGCGAGGCGGTCACCGAGCGCAGACCCGAGCGGGAGAGCAGAGAGGGGAGGATACGTGTCATGTCAGTCCCTGTTGGCTGTAGGTTTCTGTTCCCCGAAGCGGCTAAGCGACGGGGTTAAGTCGGAAAATCAGCGATTCCGGAAACTGGCGGGGAGCGTTCTGCGGCCCCCTCCGGCCATGGAGTAACCTCAGCTTGCCCAAGCGTTATCTTTTCTGTCAAATTATGTTTGGGGCATGTATATATCTTTGAGTTATGGCTTTGGCATGAATTACAGACAGTGCGAAATCTTCGTCACCGCGCTTGAGGCGGGCTCGGTGACGGCGGCGGCAGAACGGCTGGATCTCTCGCAACCCGCCGTCAGCAAGTCCTTGAAACTGCTGGAGACAGAGCTGGGTGTGCGCCTGTTCCTGCGCGGCGCCAAAGGGCTGCAACCCACCGACGAGGGCCGCTCGTTCTACCTTGAAGCGGCGCGGCTGACGGAAAGTTTCGGCCATCTGGAGAGCTTTGCCCAAAGCCTTGTGCGGCTCGAACACGCGCGGCTCGAGATCAGCTGTATCCCGGCGCTTTCGACCGCATGGCTGCCCGAGACCATGTGCGACTTCCTGCACGAATACCCCGATCTTTCGCTGTCTTTCCGCTCGCGCAGTTCCCCCGAGACGGTGCAACTGGTGGCGCGCGGCGAGCTTGATATCGGCGTGTCGCAGGCGCGCAGCGAGGACAAGATGGTCGAAAAGACCCGGCTCTTCGATCTGCAGTCGGTCTGCATTCTGCCGCGCGGCCACAGGCTTTGCGCCGAAAAGCACATCCGGCTGGACCATTTGCACGAGGAACGCCTGCTGTCGCTGAGCGCGGCGGATGAGATCCGCAAGAAGTTCGAAGCGGCGATGCTGATGGCGGGCTACAGCATCCGCAGTCAGGTGGATGTGGCGCATGGCGCGATGCTGTGCCGGATGGCGGCGGACGGCCATGGCATCGGCATCGTCGACGAGGAATCCGCAAAGCTCTTCGAGGCGGCGGGCGCGGTCATCCGCCCCTTGGCCGAGGAACTCTCGGTGCCGATCTATTTGCTGCAGAACCCGCTGAAACCGCAGACCCTGATCGCGCGGAAATTCGTCGAACACATGCTGGCGGTCACCGCCCCAAGGCGAGCGCATTGAGGGCAGAGCGGCCGCTCACCCTGAACTTCAGGTTATGGAACGCCCCCAAAGCAAAATTTTGGGTACGGCGAAAATGCCAATCGAATATGCATCTTCATCCGTTCGCACGCCCCGCCGCGCGTGAATTTCCGCCATTTCCCATCGGAATCGCGCGCTTTGCCCCGACCTCTCCGGCGCAGGTCCAAGATTGCGTGACAAGCGCGGCGCGCGCGCCATCTTGAGACCGAGAGGACCAATCAGACCGGGGGTGCCGGATGCGCATGATGATCGACGTAGAGATGCACTATCAGTTCGCCATGCCCAACACGGTCACCCTTGTGATCGAAGCCGCCGAGACCGCAGGACAAACGGTCAACCGCGCCGAGCTTGATCTGGGGGATGCGCAGGTGACGCGGATCGCGGGCGACATGGACCTTGGAAGCCGCCTCTGGGTGCAGGTGCCCGGCGACGAGATGCGGCTGAGCTACCGCGCCGAGGTCGAGGTGACCCGTCCAGACCTTCCCCTCGAGACGCTGCGCGCCGCGCCTTTGCACGAATTGACCACCGAGGCCGCGCCGTTCATCCGGCCCTCGCGCTATTGCCTGTCGGATAAGTTCGTCGCCTTCGTCGCGCGGCGCTTCGGCCATTTGCAGGGCGGTGCCAAGGTTCTGGCGATCCGCGACTGGATCGAGGCCGAGCTGGACTACGTCCCCGGCAGTTCCGATGCCGACACCCATGTGCTGGAGACCTTCGCGGCGCGGCAGGGGGTGTGCCGCGATTACGCTCATCTTTTCTGCGCCATGGTGCGCGCGGCGCAGATCCCCGCGCGCATGGTCGCCGCCTATGGGCCTTGCGTCACGCCGCCTGACTTTCACGCGCTGGCCGAGGTCTGGCTGGAGGGGCGCTGGCACCCGGTGGATCCCACCGGCATGTGCCGCCCGGACGCGCTGGCGCTGATCGCCGTGGGGCGCGACGCTTATGACATCGCCTTCATGGAATCGCAGGCCCCGGCGACGCTGGTCTGGCAGGAGGTGAGCGTGACCGAGATCCCCGGCTGAGGCGCGCCGTCAGTACATCGCCGAGCCGCCGTTGACGCCATAGACCTGTCCCGTGATGAACCCTGCCCCCGGCCCGGCGAGAAACACCGCCATGGCGGCGATCTCCTCGGGCGTGCCGAAGCGGCCAAGCGGCGTGGCAAGATCGCGGGCCACCGCCTCGGGGGTCATGCCAGCGGTCATATCGGTCTCCACCGGGCCGGGCGCGATGGCATTGACGAGGATCTGCGGCCCCAGTTCCCGCGCGAGGCTGCGGGTCATGGCGATGATCCCGCCCTTCGAGGCGGCATAGGCCACTGTATTCGCCGCGCCAAGATAGCCCAGATCCGAGGCGGTGAAGATGATCCGCCCGCCCGGCATCTGCCGCGCTGCCGCGCGCGCGGTCAGGAAAGCGCCGCGCAGGTTGACCGCGATCACCCGGTCGAACGCCTCGGCAGAGGTGTCGCGCAGGGGGGCCTCGTCGAGAATGCCGGCATTGGCGAACACCCGCGTCACCGGGCCGAGCCGCGCCTGAAGCCTGGCGAACATGTCGCTGACCTCGGTCTCAAGGGTCACATCGGCGGGCAGTTGCAGGATGTCTTCCGGCAAATCCGCCGCCTGCGGATCGCGCGGATGGCAGACCGCCACCGCCGCTCCGGCCTCGCGCAGCGCCAGCGCCATGGCGCGCCCGATGCCCCGGCTGCCGCCCGTGACCAGCGCCACCTCTCCGGTCAGCGGGCCGCTCATGCCAGCGTCTCGCCGCGATCAATGCAGACCGCTTGTCCGCTGATGCAGGCCGCGCCCTCGCTGGCGAGGAAAAGATAAAGCGCCGCGATGTCCTGCGGCAACATCAGGCCCGGCATCGCCTGCGCCGCCAGAATGTCGGCCATCACCGCCTCTTGTGTGCGCCCCTCTACCCGCGCCATCTCGTGCGCCGAGGCGAGCGCGGACTCGGTGCCGATCCAGCCGGGGCAGACCGCGTTGACCGTGATGCCGCGCGGGCCAAGCTCTTTGGCCCAGCTGCGCATCAGCCCGAGCATCGCGTGTTTCGACGCAGCATAGGCGGAAAACCCAGCCACCGCCGTCTTGCCCCAGATCGAGGAGGTCAGCAGGATGCGCCCGCCCTGCCCCATCTTCGGCAGCGCCGCGCGGGTGACATGCTCGGTGCCCATGACGTTGATGCTCAGCACCTCGGCGGCAACCTTGCCCGCCGCCGGATCATCGAGCCACGTGGGCCGCTCGATCCCGGCGTTGTTCACCAGCACGTCGATCCGCCCCAGTGGCGCCAGGGCCTCGGCCACCGCCTCGGGCGCGCGGATATCGCAGCGCAGCGGCGTCGCACCCAGCGCGTCGGCAGCGGGGTGGATCCCATCATCCTCGGCCAGCATCCACAGCGACGCTCCGGCGGCGGCAAAGGCGGCGGCGATGCCCTGCCCGATGCCGCGGCTGGCGCCTGTCACCACCACATTCTGGCCGGTGAAATCGAACTGAACCCGTCCCGCAGCGCTCATGCGCCGAGCCCGAACTCGCCGCGCACCGCAGCCCCGATGTCGCGCCGGTATTGCTCGGCCATCAGCGCGCCCTTCGCGGGGCTCGCTCCGGCGGCGGACACAAGGTTGCCCTCGGGCGCCACCCAGTCGCGATGCGGCGGCCATGCGTCATAGGGCGGAGCATAGGCGGCCTTATTGTCGGGGATCAGATCGGCGCGGACGAGATGCGGGTAGAAATGCATCATCAGCGAGGTCTCGAGCACCGCCGCATGTTCCAGCTCGATGCCCGGATAGCCCTCGGGGAAGACCTGCGCCAGCGTGTCTTCGGTGAGAAAATCCCAATGCTGCAGGCACATGACCCGCAAATCCTTGCCCGCCGCGTCGCGCATTGCCAGATCGATGCCTTCGTTGAGGAACCACAGGTTCTCGTAGTTGCCATCGAGCACGCAGATCCGCCGCACGCCGTGTCGCACCAACTCGCGGATGATGTCACGCACGATGCCCGTCAGTGTTGCCGCGTCGAGCCCGGTGGAGCCGGGAAAGAACGGACCGCCCGCCGAGCGGGTCATCGACTTGTAGCCATAGCAGACGGGCGCGGCGACCACGCCGCCGATGTCACGGGCGATCTCTTCGGCGATGGCCAGCGGCAGCATGTGATCCACGCCCATCGGCAGATGCGGGCCGTGCTGTTCAAGCGCGCCGGTGGGCAGAAAGACCACCGGGTTGCGCTCCAGCGCTTCGGCATAATCGGGCCATGTCATCTCGGCCATCAGAACCGGCGAAGGTGCGGGCGGTTGGGCGGGGCTGGTCATGATCGGGCTTTCCTTGTTGCCGCGCGGGCCCCGCGAAGGGCCCGCGCATTCTCGACTGTCCTCAGAATTCCTTGAGGTTGTCGCGCAGCAGCTGGTGTTTGTACTCGGTGCGCACGAGGCCGCGGCGTTGCAGTTCGGGCACCAGCCCGTCGGCGATCTCGACAAGGTAATGGCGGCTGACCCGCAGCACCGGGGTGGTGATCAGGAACCCGTCCCCGCCCACTTCGGCCATCGCCTCGCCCATCTTGTCGGCCACCTGCGCCGGGGTGCCGATCAGTTCCATCGACGAGACCAGCCCGCCGCCCTCGGCAGCGGCCAGTTCGCGCAGGGTTTTGCCACTGCCCCATTGCTGGAACTTGTCGAGCGTGCCGCTTTCGCCGTTGGTCACCAGTTTCTCGGGCAGCGGCTTGTCGAGATCATATTGCGAGAAGTCGATCTCGGTGATCGCCGAGATCGAAGCCAGCACATCGTTGACGAAATGATCGGCGGTGGTGCCGCGCTCGTATTTGGCGCGGGCGTCCTCTTCGGTCTCGCCAAGCGTGGGGGTGACGCAGAACAGCACTTTGATGTCGTCGGGGTTGCGGCCGATCTTCTCGGCGCGGGCGCGGATGTCATCGCGGAAGGCCTTCATCCCCTCGATGCCATTGGCCACCGAGACGATGCTATCGGCGTGCTGCGCGGCGAAATCGCGGCCCCGCGGCGAGGCACCGGCCTGCACGTAGACCGGGCGCTTCTGCGGCGAAGGCACAGTGTTGAGCGGCCCGCGCACCTTGAAGAACTCGCCCTCGAAATCGATGCTGCGCACCTTGGTGCTGTCGGCGTAGACGCCGTTCTCGCGGTCGAGCACCACGGCATCGGCGTCCCAGCTGTCAAAGAGCTGCCCCACCACATCCATATATTCGTCGGCCATGGCATAGCGCTGCTCGCGCGGGGGCAGCACGTCCATGCCGAAGTTCTGCGCGGCCAGATCCTCAGCGGAGGTGACCACGTTCCAGCCGAAGCGGCCCTTGGTCAGACTGTCGATGGTCGAGCTGAGACGGGCGAGCATGAAGGGCGGATAGGCCATGGTCGACATGGTGGCGACGACACCAAGGTTGCGCGTCGCCATGCCCATGGCCACCGCCAGCGGCGCCGGATCGTGCTTGGGGGCCATCATGCCGTTGGCCAGCGAGAACTTGCGGTCGCCGCCGAAGGTCTCGGGCACCATCAGCTTGTCTTCGATCATGATGTAATCGAAGCAGGCCCGTTCCAACGTCTGCGCCATCTCGATGTAGAACTGCCCGTCCCACGGGTAGCCGCCCTGCCCGAAGGGCGCGCGCCATTCGTCGGGGGTGAAATTCATGAACCATGCGAGGTGAAAGCGTTTGTCGGTCATCTGTCGGTCGTCCTTGCAAATGCGCCAGCCAAAGCTGGCTGAGTTCGGGAGGAAGGGGAGGATCAGCCCGCCGCGCGCTCGGCGCGGCGCAGGCTGCGGGCCAGCCGCGGCTTGGCCTCGAAGTCGGAGGTGATGATCGAGCCGTAGCGGTGCGGCGCATGCGGATCGTGGCGGCGCTTGTCCACGGCGATGACCCGCGTGCCGAGGTGGAACGCCTCGGAGAGATCATGGGTCACCATCACCACGGTCATCTGATGCTCTTCCCACAGCTCCAGCACCAGTTGGTGCATGGCCTTGCGGGTGCCGGGGTCGAGCGCACCGAAGGGCTCGTCGAGCAGCAGCACCTTGGGTTTGGTCATCAGCGCCTGCGCAATGGCAAGCCGCTGCTGCTGTCCGCCCGAAAGCTGCGCCGGATAAAGCGCCGCATGTCCGCCCAGCCCGACCCGATCGAGCATCGCCTGCGCCCGGTCACGCAGATCGGCGCGGGCGCTGCCGAAGAGCCGCCCCATCAAAGGGGCCGCCTGCCATTCGGGGCCGGTCATGACATTGCCGATCACCGTGCGGTGCGGGAACACCGAGTAGCGCTGAAAGACGATGCCGCGATCGGGCATGGGCTCTGGCGCGATGGGCTCGCCGTCGATGAGGATCTGCCCGCCGGTCGGAGCCTCTTGGCTCAGCAGCATGCGCAGCAACGTCGATTTGCCTGCCCCCGAAGGCCCGACCACCGCAAGGAACTCGTTGTCGTCGATGAACAGGTTGATGTTCTCGAGCACCACGGTCTCGCCATAGGTCTTGGAGACATTGTCGAAGGTGATGATGGCCATCAGCCGCCCTCCCGGAAGCGCGTCCAGGGGATCGCGTCATGCGCGACGCGCAGCGCGTAATCCATCGCAAAGGCAAGGAAGGTGATCCACACGACGTAGGGCAAGATCACATCCATCGCGAGATAGCGCCGGACGAGGAAGATGCGGTAGCCAAGGCCTGCCTCGGCGGTGATCGCCTCGGCGGCGATGACAAAAAGCCACGCCGCCCCCAGCGACAGCCGCACCGAACTGATCAGCCGCGGCAAGACCTGCGGCAGCACCAGCCCGAGGATCATCTGCCATGTCGAGGCGCCAAGGGTCTGCGCCTTGACGATCTGCTCGCGCGGGATTTCCGACACCCGCAGCATCACGTCGCGGATGATGAAGGGCGCGATGCCAAAGACGATGAGCACGGTCTTCGACAGCTCGCCGAGGCCGAAGAGGATGAAGAGGATCGGCAGCACCGCCAGCGGCGGAACCAGCGAGAGCGCGGCGAAGAAGGGCTCAAAGATGGCGCGCAGATAGGGGATGAACCCTACCAGCACCCCGATGACGAGGCCGATCAGCGCCGACAGGCCAAGGCCGATCCCAAGCCGCGACAACGAGGCCCAAGTGTCGGCCCAGAAGAGTTTCTTGCCGGTCGCCATGTCGACCTGAAAGATCAGGCGGGACATGGCGGTGCGAAAGGCTTCGAGGCCCGGCATCAGCTTGTCGGAAGCATCGACGGCGTGCCGCGCTTCGGAGGTGACCGCGTAGACCGCGATCACCAGAATGAAGGGCATCGCGCCCAGCAGGATTTTACTCCTGCGGGAGGGAAGCCGGTTGATGGCTCGGCGCATGGAAACGTCTCGGGTCGCCGATTACAGCTCGCCCGCGGCGGCCATCTCCGAGAAGCTCGGATCGAAGCGCAGCTTCACGTTGCCCTCGTCCCCAAGCACCGTGCCGCCGACCTCTATGCCGATGGCATCGACGCTGGAAGCCCCCTGCCCAAACAGGCCCTGCTCGAAGCTGAAGGTGCGCACCTTGTCCATGATGTCGCGGCTGCTGTCCGCCGAGAGGAAGGCCGCCGCATCGCCGGGCGTGGTGAAGAAATGCGTCTGGTCCACCTGCACCGACAGGCCCGCCACATCCGTGCCCATGGCCGACGCCATGACCTCGGCCATCGGCTGCTCGTCGCCGGTCTCGGCCGCCATGGTCTCCATCGCCTCATACCATGCGCCGGTCAGCGCCTTGGCGAACTCGGGATGCTCTTCCAGCGTCTCGGTGCGGGCGATGAACACATCCATGATCTCGCCGGGGATGTCCGAGCTGTCGAACAGCACGTTGCTCTCGGGCACTTGGTTCAGCATTTCGGCGGCAATCGGGTTCCATGTCGCCACATGCTTCATCTCGGGCTGGGTGACATAGGCGGCGCCGATCTCGGCATCCGAGATGTTGACGCTCTTCACCCGCCACGGCTCGGTGATCCCGGCCTCGGCCAGCGCGCGGTTCAGCAGGTAGTGCGACACCGAGTATTGCAGCAGCCAGACCTCATCATCGAGCAGGTCCTCGACCTTTTCGGCGCTGCGCGAGATCAGCATGTCGTTGCCGTCGGAATAATCGGTGATCAGGAAGATCGAGGTATCCACCCCGCCCGCCGCCGGCATGGTCAGCGCGTCCATGCCCGCCACCGCCACCGCGTCGAGATCGCCTGCGATGAACTGGTTGATCGAGCCCACGTAGTCATTGATCTGGATAAGCTCGACGTCGACGCCGTATTTCTCGCCCCACGCCTCCATCAGCCCTTCGGTGCGCATCCAAGCCAGAGGCATGAAGCCCACATAGACGACATAACCTACCTTGAACGTCTCCTTCTCCTGCGCCTGAGCGGGCGCGGTGAAGGCGACCGAGGCCGCGGAAGCAAGCAGAAGAAGCAGTCGGGAAATACGCATGGAGTGTCTCCGGGAGGGAAAGAGATGTTCGATGCTCTAACTAAACGAGCGTTGAATAGTTAAAATCAAGTTTTTAATATGTATAAAAAATGCGCTATTAATCACCTGATGAGTTCGCTACGACGGCGCGGCGTGAACGGAGAGTCCCCATGGCCAGGACCGCAACCAGAAAACGGCTCGATCCGGCCGAGCGGCGCACGCAGATCCTCGACGAGATGCTGCAGCTGTGTGCGAATCAACACTTCGCCTCGATCACCATGCGGCAGATCGCGGCGGCCTGCGGCGTGAACATGGCGCTGCTCTACCACTACTTCGACAATAAAGAGGGGCTGGTGCACGCCACGCTGCGGCACGCGGTGGACGACTTTCTGGTGATGTTCGACGATCTGCCCAAGGATGTCGGTGCCCCGCTCGGCGCGGCTGACGTGTGGATCGACGCCACCATCGAGGCCGCGCCGCGCCTGATGCGCATGGTCAAGCTGATGAGCGATTTCGGCGCTCAGGAAAGCCGCGATGCCGAGGCGCTGGCGATCATCGACGAGTTCTATGCGCGCGAGCGGGAGACGCTGAAACACGCCATCCTCGACGGCATGGCCGAGGGCCGGTTCCGCGAGGTCGACCCCGAGCGCACCGCGCGGCTGACCTCGATCGCCATCGATGGCGTGTTCTTCGGCGGGCCCGCACGGAACGATTTCGCCTTTGAAAACAACCTGCGCGACGTGCGGGACCAGCTGCTCGACTATCTTCAGCCCGCGCCCTGACGCCTTTGGCAGTGCTCAGCGCCGGTCGCGCGCGTCCTCGCCCAGCGAGGCGAGATAGACATCATAGGTGCTGCTCAGCGAGTTGATGTGCTGGCGCATCAATTCGGCGGCGTGATCGGCCTCGCCGCGCTCCATCGCGTCGAGAATGCCCATGTGCTCCTGCATGGATTTCTCCAGCCGCCCGGTGACGTCGAGCTGACGCCGCCGGAACGGGCGCAGCCGCCGGTCCATGCGTTTTGCCTCTTCGGCCAGCACCTGATTGCCCGACGCCTCGTAGATCATCCCGTGGAGGCGGTTGTTGGCCTCATAGTAATGATCCGCGGCGCCCTCCTTCAGCGCCGCCTCACAATCCTGCGCCGCGCGCCGCAGATACAGCCGCTGCGCCGGTGTGATGCGCTGCGCCGCCAGCCGCACGCACCACGCCTCGAGCCCGGCCATCACCTCGAACATCTCGACCAGACGGGTCATCGAGGGCCGCCGCACGAAGGCCCCCCGGCGCGGAATCAACTCCACCAGACCAATCGCTTCGAGCGTCAGAAACGCCTCGCGCAGCGGCGTGCGCGACACCTCGAGTTGCTCGGCCAGCGCCACTTCGCTCAGCTTGTCGCCATCCTGATATGCACCCGACGCGATCCGCTGCTCGATAATTGAGCAAATCCGGGTGGCGGTTCTGGAGTTGTCGGACATCGGGAAAAATCCTTGACGATATGCAATCCCCCCAGATTGTATACAGGAATAATCAAAAGAATACAAATAACGAAAACGCCAACAGTGAGGACAACACCATGAAAACGTGGAAACTTCTCGCCGGAACCGCGCTTTGCGCGAGTCTCTCTGCCCCCGCTTTCGCGGATAAGGCGAGTGACACGGTGAACATGGCCTTCAACAAGGAACTCGAAACCGCGGATGTCTACTTCAACACCGCGCGCGAGGGCCTGCTGCTCAACCATTCGGTCTGGGATGGCCTGCTGTACCGCGATCCGGACACAGGCGAGTATAAAGGCAACCTTGCCACCGAGTGGACGTGGATCGACGATGTCACGCTCGAACTGAAGCTGCGCGAGGGCGTGACCTTCCACAATGGCGAGCCGTTCAACGCCGATGACGTGGTGTTCACCGTCAACTATGTGACCGATCCCGAAAACGGCGTGAAGAACATGGCCAACGTCGGCTGGATGGACCACGCCGAGAAGGTCGACGACTACACCGTGCGGATCATTCTGGGCGCGCCCTTCCCGGCGGCCGAGGAATTCCTAGCCGGCCCCGTGGCCATGTATCCCGATGAATATTATGCCGAAGTTGGCCCGAGCGGCATGGGTCTGAAGCCCGTCGGCACCGGCCCCTTCAAAGTGACCGAACTGGAGCCGGGCAAGCACTTCGTCCTTGAGCGGTTCGAGGATTACTACGGCGGGCCGAAGGGCAAGGCCGGGGTCGCCAAGGTCGACATCCGCACCGTTCCCGACACCAACACGCAGATCGCCGAGTTCTTTAACGGCACGCTCGACTTCCTGTGGAACATGCCCGCCGATCAGGCGGAAAAGCTCGACGCTATGGGCAAGTACCAAGTGGTCAACGCCCCCGCGATGCGGGTCGGCTACATCACCATGGATGCCGCTGGCCGCGCCGGCGACACGCCGATGACCGATCAGAAAGTGCGCGAGGCGGTCTATCACGCCATCGACCGTCAGGCGATCGTGGATGCGCTGGTCAAAGGCTCGTCGGAAGTGATCGACACCGCCTGCTCGCCCGCGCAATTCGCCTGCGACCAGAGCGTCGAGGGCTATGAGTACGATCCCGAGAAGGCCAAGGAGCTGCTGGCCGAGGCGGGCTATCCCGACGGGTTCGACATCGACTTCTACGCCTATCGCAACCGGCCCTACGCCGAGGCGATCATGGGCTTTCTGGGCAAGGTCGGCATCAACGCCAACCTCAACTTCATGCAATACTCGGCCCTGCGCGAGAAGCACCGCAAGGGCGAAGTGCCGATGGCCTTCCTGACATGGGGCTCGAACTCGGTGGCAGACGCGTCGGCGATCACCTCGGAGTTCTTCACCGGCGGGCCGCAGGACGACGCGCGCGATCAGGAAGTGATCGACTGGATCGAGGCCGCCGACAGCACCAACGACAAGGAAGAGCGACAGGCGCTCTACTCCAACGCGCTGAACAAGATCACCAGCGAGGCCTATTGGGTGCCGCTGTGGACCTACAACGTCAACTACGTGATGAGCCCCGAAATGGAGTTCACACCGACCGATGACGAACTGGTCCGCTTCTTCAGCTTCGGCTGGAAGTAACCGCTGGCCCTGCCCGGCCCCCTCGCGGGGCCGGGCGAGACCCGACCACAGGAACACCCCATGCTGCTCTATATCCTCAAACGCCTCGGTCTTGCGGTGCTGGTCGCGCTGACCGTCTCGGCGATCAGCTTCAGCCTGCTGTTCATGGCGGGCGATCCGGCCATCTCGATCGCCGGTGAGAACGCCGCCGCCGAGGACATCGCCGCAATCACCGAACGCTATGGTTTCGATCGCCCGGTGCTGGTGCAATACGCCGACTGGCTGGTCTCTGCCGCGGGCGGCGATCTGGGGCGCTCTTGGTATTTCGATCTGCCGACCACCGAGATCATCGGCGACCGGCTTGGCGTGACCATGACGCTGGGCCTGCTGGCGATCTCGTTTGCGCTGATCCTCGCCATCCCGATGGGCGTTGCGGCGGCGGTGAGGCCGAACTCGCTGATCGACCGCGCCGCGCTCTTCATCTCGGTCGTGGGTCAGGCGATCCCCTCGTTCTGGTTCGGGCTGATCCTGATCGTGGTCTTTTCGATCAAGCTCGGCCTCGTGCCCGCCTCGGGCTCGGATGGCTGGAAACACTTCATCCTGCCCACGGTGGTTCTCGGCTATTACGCCACGCCCGCGATCATGCGCCTGACCCGCGCCGGGATGATCGAGGTGCTTTCCGCCGACTACATCCGCACCGCCCGCGCCAAGGGTCTCGCGCCGCGCAAGGTGCTGTTCAAACACGCGCTGCGCAACGCCATCATCCCGGTGATCAGCCTCGCAGCGGTGCAGATGGGCTTCATGCTCGGCGGCTCGATCGTCGTGGAGTCGATCTTTGCGCTGCATGGCGCAGGCTATCTGGCGTGGGAGAGCATCAGCCGCAACGACCTGCCGGTGATGCAGGCGCTGATCCTCGTCTTTTCCATGTTCTACATCCTGTTCACCTTCCTCGCCGACGTGCTGAACGCGTGGATGGACCCGCGCCTGCGCGTGGGCTGACCGAAGGCGCCTCGACATGACCGACACGACCGCATCCGAAAGCCCCGCCATGACCGCCTCCAACGCCGCCCCCAAGGAAGCCCCGCTCTCGCCCCGTCAGGCGATGGCGCGCCGCGCCCTGCGTCACCGCGGGCTGATCTTCGGCGCGCTGGTGATGGGCATCATCATCTTCGTCGCGCTCTGCGCGCCGCTGCTCACCAGCTACAGCCCCTATGATCAGGACCTCTTGGCCCGCATGAAACCGCCCGTCTTCATGGGCGGCGACGAGGCGCATTGGCTCGGCACCGATGCATTGGGCCGCGACTTCTGGGCCCGGCTGGCCTATGGCGCGCGCATCTCGCTGATGATCGGGCTGTTGGCCGCCACCATCTCGGCGCTGATCGGCTCGGTGCTGGGCATCCTCGCGGGCTACTTCGGAGGCCGCGTGGATATGGCAGTGACCTTCCTGATCAACGTGCGCCTTGCGATGCCGGTGGTGCTGGTGGCGCTGGCGGTGGTCGCGCTCTTCGGCGGCTCGCTGATGGTGGTGGTCTCGGTGCTGGGGCTGCTGCTCTGGGACCGCTTCGCCGTGGTGCTGCGCGCCGCCACCATGCAGGTGCGCAAGCTCGAATATGTCGCCGCCGCCGAGGTGCTGGGCGCCTCGCTGCCGCGGGTGCTGTGGAAGGACATCCTGCCAAACGTGATGAACCATCTGATCGTGATTTTCACGCTGGAGATGGCCCATGCCATCATCCTCGAAGCGGCGCTGTCGTTCCTTGGCCTCGGCGTGCAGCCGCCCACCCCGTCGTGGGGGCTGATGATCTCGGAGGGCAAGGAAATGCTGCTCTTCGAGCCGTGGCTCATCACCATTCCCGGCGTGGCGCTGTTTTTCCTCGTCCTGTCGATCAACATGCTCGGCGACGGCATCCGCGACGTCACCGCACCCGAAGGCAGAAACTGATGACCGATCCCATCCTGTCCATCCGCAACCTCACCGTCGATCTGCCCAAGGGTGGCGACCGGCCCCATGCGGTCGAAGGGCTGAGCCTCGAGATCATGCCCAAGGAGATCGTTTGCATCGTCGGCGAGTCCGGCTCGGGCAAGTCGATCACCTCCTTCACCACCATGGGGCTGCTGCCGAAAGCGCTGGTGCCCTCGTCCGGCGAGGTGATCTTTGACGGCAAGGACCTGCTGAAACTGCCGCCGTCCGAGCATTCGAAACTGCGCGGTCGGCGCATGGCGATGATCTTTCAGGAGCCGATGTCGGCGCTGAACCCCTGCTACACGGTCGGCAACCAGATCGAAGAGATGTTCGAGCAGCACACCAGCCTGCCCGCCGCCGAGCGCAAGGCCCGCACGATCAAGCTGCTGGACGAGGTGCAACTGCCCGACCCGGCGCGCATCTACTCCAGCTACCCGCACCAGCTTTCGGGCGGGCAGCGGCAGCGCATCGTGATCGCCATGGCGCTGGCGCTCGACCCGGCGCTGCTGATCGCCGACGAGCCGACCACGGCGCTCGACCTGTCGACGCAGGCGCAGATCCTGCACCTGCTGAAAGAGCTGCGTGAAAAGCATTCGGCGGGCATCATGTTCGTCACCCATGACTTCGACGTGGTGGCCGAGATCGCCGACCGGGTGGTGGTCATGCAACACGGGCGCATCGTCGAGCAGGGCAGCGCCGAAGAGGTGCTCAACCGCCCGCAGCACCCCTACACCCGCCTGTTGATCGACGCGGTGCCGCGCCGCGAGCGCGCCGCGCAACCCAGCCTCGAAGGGCGGGTCGAGATGCTAAAGGTGGAAGGGCTGGAAAAGACCTACCACGTGAAGGGCAACATGTTCCGCCCCGGCCGCATCGTGCACGCCTGCAAGGACGTCGGCTTTGCCGTGCGGCGCGGCGAGACGCTGGGCATTGTCGGCGAGAGCGGCTCGGGCAAGTCGACGCTGGTCAAATGCCTGATCCGGCTGGAGGACCCCGACGCGGGCCACGTCTGGGTCGAGGGCACTGATATTGCCGCCTATTCCAAGCGCGCGCTGCATCCCTACCGCAAGATGATCCAGATCGTGTTTCAGGATCCCTATGGCTCGCTCAACCCGCGCCGCACCATCGGCGACCAGCTGGTCGAAGGGCCGGTGAACTTTGGCCGCGACCGCGCCGAGGCGATGGAAAAGGCCCGCGAGCTGATGAAAATCGTGCGGCTCGATCCCGACGCGCTCAACCGCTACCCCAACCAGTTTTCCGGCGGTCAGCGTCAACGCATTTGCATTGCGCGCGCGCTGATGGTCGAACCCAAGGTGCTGATCGCCGACGAGGCGGTCTCGGCGCTCGACGTGTCGGTGCAGAAGGAAGTGCTCAAGTTGCTCAATGAAATCCGCGACAAGATGGGGCTGACCGTGCTCTTCATCACCCACGATCTGCGCGTCGCGGCGCAGGTCTGCGACAATCTCATCGTCATGCAGCAGGGTGAGATCGTCGAGCGCGGCTCGGTCGATCAGGTCTTTGGCAGCCCCAGCCATGCCTATACGCAAAAACTGCTCGCGGCGCAGCCCGGACAGGATTGGGACGTGCCGGACGTGTCGAAACTGCCCCCCGCCACCGGCGTCATGGGCATGGGAGGTCTGGCATGAGCGGCTCGTTCTCTCCGTCGCAGACCACCCGCAAGCCCGGCGTCACCGCCACTTCGGGCGGCGTTGTTGCAGCC
Source organism: Salipiger sp. CCB-MM3 (assembly GCF_001687105.1). Classification (NCBI taxonomy): domain Bacteria; kingdom Pseudomonadati; phylum Pseudomonadota; class Alphaproteobacteria; order Rhodobacterales; family Roseobacteraceae; genus Salipiger; species Salipiger sp. CCB-MM3. The sequence continues at coordinate 180,073 of NZ_CP014599.1, read as the reverse complement.
CAGCACGCGCTTGCGGCCAAGGCCGGGGCCGAGGTTCTGAAGGCGGGCGGCGATGCGCTTGATGCCGCCGTGGCGGTGAGCTTCGCCATCGGTGTGCTGGAGCCGTGGATGTCCGGCCCGATGGGCGGCGGCGCGATGATGATCTGGCGCGAGGACGAGGGCCGCGCCCATGCGCTGAACTACGGCATGCGCAGTTCCGCCGCGCTCGATCCGGCGCATTATCCTCTGTCGGGCGCGGGCAAGGCCTCGGACCTTTTTCCGTGGGACGCGGTGGTCGAGGACCGCAACGTCATCGGCGGGACCTCGGTCGCGGTGCCTGGCACCGTCGCGGGCATCGCCGCCGCGCATGGGCGCTATGGCCGCATGCCGTGGAAAGACCTGCTCTCCCCCGCCATCGGTTTCGCCAAGAAGGGCCTGCACGTGGATTGGTACGCGGCGCTGGTCATCGCCTCCTCGGCGCGCGATCTTGCGCAGGACCCGGACGCCGCCGCCATGTTCCTCGAAGACGGGCAATGGCCCAAGGGCTCTGGCTGGACGGCGCTTTCCGACATCCGCCTCGACCAGTCGCGCCACGCCGCCACGCTGGAGCAGTTGGCGCAGGCGGGCGCAGAAGACTTCTACAAAGGCGATATCGCCGCGATGCTGTCGGGCGATGTGACCGCCAAGGGCGGCTTTCTGACCATGGACGATCTCGCGGCCTATGCGCCGCAATGGTCCGACCCGCTGGAGATCCCCTATCGCGACGGGCGGCTCTTTGCCCTGCCCGGCCTCACCGCCGGACCGACGCTGAGCCACGCCGTCACCGGCTGGACCAAGGGCTATGACGCCGCCGAGGCCGCCTCGCCCAAGGCGCATCTGGCGCGCGCGGAGGCGCTCAAGGCCGCCTATGCCGCGCGGCTCGAGGGGATGGGCGACCATGAATCGGCCAAGGCCCCCGGCTGCACCACGCATTTCTCGATCGTCGACGGCCACGGCAACATGGTCGCGATGACCCAGACGCTGCTGTCGATCTTCGGCTCGCGCGTGGTCTCGCCCTCCACCGGCATGCTGCTCAACAACGGCATCATGTGGTTCGATCCCGCACCGGGCGGGCCCAACAGCCTCGCCCCCGGCAAACGCTGCTTGATGAACGTCTGCCCGGTCATCGGCGAGGCCCCCGGCAAGCGCTTTGCCCTCGGGGCCAGCGGCGGGCGCAAGATCATGCCCGCCGTCGGGCAGATCTCGGGCCATATCATCGAGCAGGGCATGTCCATGCAGGAGGCCATCGAAGCGCCGCGCATCGACGTCTCGGGCGGGGCGCAGGTGGTGGCTGACGAGCGCCTCGCAGGTCCCGTCACCGAGGCGCTCGCCGCCGCGCACCCGCTGGCCATGGTCCAGCGCCTGCCCTTCCCCTTCGCCTTTGCCTGCCCCGCCGGGGTCCTGCGCGAAGGCACCACCAATTCCGGCACGACCGAGACCTTCTCGCCCTGGGGCGACGGGATCGCTGCCGACTGACCGACGAAGCAAGAAAGAGACCCCATGTCCCCCCGCGACACCGCCCTTGCGGCCATCACCGAGTATTTCGACAGCGGCAGCTTCCAGAGCGAACTGGCCGAACTGGTCGCCCGCCCCACCGAAAGTCAGGACCCGCGCGGCGCGCCGCATCTGATGGCCTATCTCACCGAGGCGATGGCGCCGATGCTGGAGGCGATGGGCTTCAGCTGCCAGATCTTCGACAACCCGCAAGCGGGCGCTGGCCCGCTGCTCGTCGGCCAGCGTATCGAAGATGAGAGCCTGCCCACGGTGCTGACCTATGGCCATGGCGATGTGATCCGCGCGCAAGAGGGCCAGTGGCGCGAGGGGCTGGAGCCCTTCACGCTCACCGAAGAGGGCGACCGGCTCTATGGTCGCGGCTCGGCGGACAACAAGGTCCAGCACCTGATCAACCTGCGCGCCATGGCGGCGCTGATCGAGACGCAGGGCAAGCTGGGCTTCAACGCCAAGGTGCTGATCGAAATGGGCGAAGAGAACGGCTCGCCCGGCCTCAAGACCTTCTGCGAAGAGCACGAGGAGCTTCTGGCCGCCGATGTGCTGATCGCCTCGGACGGGCCGCGCCTGTCGCCCGACGCGCCGACCATCTTCACCGGCTCGCGCGGCGGGGCGCTGTTCGATCTCAAGGTCGAGCTGCGCGAGGGGGCCAACCACTCGGGCAACTTCGGCGGCCTGCTGGCCGACCCTGCGATCATCCTCGCCCATGCGCTGGCCTGCATCACCGACCGACGCGGCCAGATCAACGTGCCCGAATGGCGCCCCGACAGCCTGACCCCGCGCATCCGCGAAGTGCTGGCGGCGCTGCCGGAGGTAAAATCGGGCATCGCGCTCGACCCGGACTGGGGCGAAGAAAGCCTGACCATGTCCGAGCGCGTCTTTGGCTGGAACAGCTTTGCGGTGCTGGCGATGATCTCGGGCGTGCCCGAGGCGCCGGTGAATGCCATCGCAGGCTGGGCGCGCGCCACCTGCCAGCTGCGCTTCGTCGTCGGCACCGATGTGGACGACATTCTGCCCGCGCTGCGCCGCCATCTCGACACGCACGGTTTCCAGCAGGTTCAGATCTCCTCTGCCGACCGCGGATCCTTCCCTGCAACGCGGCTCGACCCCGATCACCCTTGGGTGCGCTTCGCCGCGACCTCGCTGCAAAAGAGCACCGGCCAGAGCCCGCATATCCTGCCCAACCTCGGCGGCTCGCTGCCCAATGACTGCTTTGCCGAAGTGCTGGACCTGCCGACCATCTGGGTGCCCCACTCCTATGCCGGTTGCAGCCAGCACGCCCCGAACGAGCATGTGCTGAAGCCGCTCTCGAAACAGGCGCTGATTGGCATGACCGGGCTGTTTTGTGACCTCGCCGAGCACGGCGCGCCGAAGGACTGACTATGGACTACATCATCCTCTTTGCGGTCATCGCCGCCGCGGGCGCGGTGGCCGGGATCATCTCGGGGCTGCTTGGCGTGGGCGGCGGGATCATCCTCGTGCCCGCCTTCTATTACGTCTTCACCGGGCTCGGGTATGAGCCGAACCAGCTCATGCAGATCTGCGTCGCCACCTCCACCGGCACGATCATTGTGACATCGCTGCGCTCGGTCACCTCGCACCACAAGCGCGGCGCGGTGAGCGTCGAGCTGATCAAGACATGGGGGCCGTTCATCGCCATCGGCTCGGTGCTGGGCGTGCTGGCCGCCACCGTGCTGCGCAGCCACCAGCTGCAGCTGGTCTTCGGCATCGTCGGCGTCTGCCTCGGGCTTTACATGCTGCTCGGCAAGAAAAGCTGGCGGCTGTCGGACACGCTGCCGGGGCGCGGGCTCAGCGCGATCTACGGCGGCATCATCGGCTTTTTCTCGGCCCTGATGGGCATCGGCGGCGGCAGTTTCACCGTGCCGCTACTGACCGCCTACAACGTGCCGCCGCATCGCGCCGTGGGCACCTCGCCCGGCTTCGGCCTGCTGATTTCGATCCCCGGCTTCATCGCCTTTCTGCTGACCGGTTGGGAAATCACCGGCAAGCCGCCGGGCACGGTGGGCTACGTCAACCTGCCCGCGGTGCTGCTGATTATGGTGACCTCGCTGCTGACCGTGCCGATCGGCGTGAAACTGGCACATAGCCTCAGCCCCGCCCGCCTGCGGCTGGTGTTTGCGCTGACCGTGCTGGTGCTGGCCGGGAACATGCTGCGCAAGGCACTGATGGGATGAGCGACGAGACCCTCCTGCAGCGGCTGCGCGCCGCCGAGCCGGTGCTTTGGACCAATCCGGGCTATGCCCCGCAGACCGACCCGCAGGCCATGGCGGACGTGATGGGGGCCAAGGCCGCCTGGGCTCGTTTCGCACCGCTGATGGCCGAGCTTTGGCCCGAACTGGCACCTTCGGGCGTGATCCGCTCGACCCTCACCGATATCGCCGATCTGCGCCCCGCGCTTGGTTACGATGCTCCCGAATACGGCACGCTGCTGGTCAAGGGAGACCACGCGCTGCCCGTCGCCGGGTCGGTCAAGGCGCGCGGCGGCGTCTTCGAAGTGCTCAGCATCGCCGTCAGTCAGGCGCGCGGCGCAGAGCTGCTCTATGATGGCGAGGACATCGAGAAACTCGCGGGCGACGATGCCCGCGCCTTCTTTGGAGAGCGCCGCATCGCCGTCGGCTCCACCGGCAACCTCGGGCTCAGCGTCGGCATCGCGGCACGGGCGCTTGGCTATAAGGCGACGGTGCATATGTCGCATGACGCCAAAGAGTGGAAGGTGGCGCGGCTGCAGAGCCTCGGCGTCGAGGTGGTGCAGCATGAGACCGATTATTCGCAGGCCGTCGCCGCCGCCCGCGAGATCGCCGCGCGCGATCCGCTGACCCATTTCGTCGATGACGAGGACTCGCTGCTGCTGTTCAAGGGCTACAGCGCCGCCGCCGCCGAACTGAAGGAGCAACTGGCCGAGCAGGGCATTTCCATCGGCCCCGACCGTCCGCTGATCCTCTATCTGCCTTGCGGCATCGGCGGCGCGCCGGGCGGCATTGCCCATGGCGCGCGCGGTGTCTTTGGCCCCGACGTGCACCCGTTCTTTGTCGAGCCGGTGCAGGCCCCTTCGGCGCTCGTGCAGATGCGCGAGGGGCTGGGCCGCGAAACCTCGGTCTACGAGCTTGGCCTGTCGAACCGCACCGAGGCCGACGGCATGGCCGTCGCCACCATGTCGCAACTGGTGGCCGAGCGGATGCAGCGGCGGCTGGCCGGGGTCTTCACCGTCGGCGACGACGATCTCTTCCGCTGGCTCGCGCTGGCCGAGACCAAGGGGCTGCGGCTGGAGCCCTCGGCCGCCTCGGGCTTTGGCGGGCCGCAGATGCTGATGAACACCCATGAGGGCCGCGCCTTTAGGGCCATGCATATGCCCACCGTCGATCCGGCGCGCGCGGTGCATGTGATCTGGACCACCGGCGGCGCATTCGTGCCCGAGGAGCAGTACCAAGGTTTTGTCGCGAAGGGCCGCGCGCTCGGCCCGCGCTTCGATCTGAAAGGAGTTTCGTCATGACCAATCCCGCCGACCTCGGGGCCATTGAGGCGCGCAGCCTGATCGCCCGCAAGCAGCTGTCGCCGGTGGAACTGGCCGAGGCCTGCATCGCCCGCGTCGAAGCGGTGGACCCCGCCGTCAACGCGCTGATCGCCCGCGATTTCGACGGGCTGCGCAAGGCCGCGAAACAGGCCGAAGCGGATGTGACCGCAGGCAAGGAACTGGGGGCGCTGCACGGGCTGCCCTTCGGCGTGAAGGACATGATCGACGTCACCGGCCTGCCCACCACCTTCGGTTCCGAGGCGTTCAGGGACAATATCGCCACCAAGGATGACGCCATCGTCGCCGCCATGCGCGCGGCGGGCGGCTTTCCCATGGGCAAGACCAACAACCCCGAATGGAGCGCCGGGGCCAACACCCGCAACCGCGTCTACGGCGTGACGGCCAACCCGCATGACATCACCCGCAGCTGCGCCGGATCCTCGGGCGGCTCGGCGGTGGCGCTGGCCTGCGGCTATGCCCCGCTCGCCACCGGCTCGGACACCGGCGGCAGCCTGCGCAACCCGGCGGCATTTTGCGGCATCGTCGGCTATCGCCCCAGCCCCGGCGTGGTGCCCGGCAACACCCGCGCGGCAGGGCTGATCCCGCTGCCCACCTCCGGCCCGATGGCGCGCAACGTGGCCGATTGCGCGCTGATGCTCTCGGTGCTCGCGCGTCCCGACCGCAATGATCCTTTCACCACGGTGATGGACGGCAAGACGCTCTGGTGCCCCGGTGATTTCGCCAATCTGCCGCGCCGCGATCTGTCGTCGCTGAAGATCGCGGTGACCGAGGATTTCGGATTTGCCCCGACCGAGAGCCTCATCCGCGACCACTTCCGCAAGATCATGCCGCAACTGGCGCCCTTCTTCGGGCAGGTCGAGGACGCCACCCCCGACTGCAGCGACGCCGACCGCATCTTCTCGGTGCTGCGCGCGGTGCAATTCCTTGGGGTGCATGCGAAACTCGTGGACGAACAGCCCGAGCTGGTCGGCCCCAACGTCCGCGACAATGTCGCCGAGGGCCGCAGCTATTCCGCCGAGGATGTGGCGCAGGCGATCTTTGGGCAGGCGCGCTTTTACCGCGACTGGCAGGCCTTCTTCGAGACCACCGACTACCTGCTCTCTCCGGCGGTCTGCATCTCGCCGCGCGACTGGCACGAGCTTTATCCCACGCAGATCGACGGCGTGCCGACCAAGAGCTACTACCATTGGCTCGCCATGGCCTATGCGTCGACCATCGCGGGCCACCCCTCGATCACCATCCCCTGCGGGACGGATGCCAATGGCATGCCCTTCGGGCTGCAGATCATCGGCAAGCGGCACGACGATCTGGGCGTGCTGGCGGTGGCGGCAGAGCTTGAGGCGGTGATCGCGGGCCTCTCCGATCTCGCCCCGCGCGGACCCGACATCGCGGCACTGGCCAAGGCGCCGAAGCTGTCGGACGCGCCCGGCTTTCTCACCTTCGACTGATCCAAGGATATCTCATGAGCATCCCCCTCTCCAAGACCCGCCGCTCCGGCAGCACCCTCTATCTCTCGGGCGAACTCGGCTTTGGGCCGGACGGCAAAATCCCCGACGGCATCGAGGCGCAGACACGCCAGTGCCTCGAGAACATCAAGGCGACGCTGGCCAAGGAAGGGCTCGATCTGTCGCACGTCATGTCGGCGACCTGCTACCTGACCGATCCGGCGGATTTCCCGGCCTTCAACAAGGTCTATGCCGAGATGTTCCCCGAGCCCTACCCGGTGCGCACCACCATCGGCTGCGCGCTGATGATCGACGCCAAGGTCGAGATCACGGTGATCGCCGAGGGCTGATCCCCGCCTCTGGGGCAGGTTTGCATTCCCGGCGGCTGCGTGGTCTAGCTGGATCACTGCCGCCGGAAGGACCTGCCATGCAAGATGATCTCAACCAGTCCGAATGGGCTCTCCTGCTCGAGGGGGTGCTGTTCTATGGCGATCCGCATGGCCGCTGGGATCCGCTGCTGAAGGCGCTCGGACCCGAGACCAAAGAGGTGATCATCCTTGGCGATCTGGCCGATGCCGCGAAGGATCCGGCGCAGGTCGAGACCGCCCGCCGCGCGCTGCAAGACGTGCGCGCGCGCGGCATCAATTGGTGGACGATCTCGGGCAACCACGACACGGAAACCGACGAGATCTGCGATCTTTTGCATGACGAGATGCCGGCAAACCTGCTCGACGGCAAGGTGGTGCAGGCCACCGGCATGGGCACCGCGATCGCCGGGCTGGGCGGCGTGGTACGGGGCCGGGTCTGGGACGGCAGAGGCCCGGCGCAGGTGCATTCGCCCGAGGATATGATCGCCGCCAGCCACCCCTCGGCCCTGCACAGAGGCGGCCTGCCGCGCCGCCACCGCAGCACGATCTTTCCCTCGGAGGTGGCCAAGCTCGGGCTTCAGCGCGCCGATGTGCTGGTCAGCCACGAGGCGCCAAGCTGCAACCGCCACGGGTTCTCCTTTATCGACCGGCTGGCTGGCGACATGGGTGCGGGGCTGATCGTGCATGGCCACCACCACCTGTCGTACGAGAGCGTGCTGCCCAATGGCGTGCGGGTGAAGGGTCTGGGCCGCGCCGAGGTTTGGCAGCCGAGCGTCGAACTCAGCCCGACGCAGCGCAGCCTGCTGCGCGCCGGGGTCGACACGCTGCGGCGCGGCTCGGCGACCTATGATCTGCTGAAAGATCTCTGAGCGGCGCGACGGCCGGCGCATGAAAAAGCCCCCGGCCATCTGGCCGGGGGCTTTCGTTTCAGGGACTTACGGATCAGGAGGCGAAGAGGCCGTCGAAATCGGCAAAGCCCTTGATCTCGATCGGGTTGCCCGAGGGATCGAAGAAGAACATCGTCCGCTGTTCGCCCGGCTCGCCTTCGAAGCGAATGACCGGCGGGATGTCGAACGCGGTGCCCTTCTCCTGCAGCCGCGCCGCCAGCGCCTTCCAATCGTCGAGGCGCAGCACCGCACCCATGTGCGGCATCATCACCATATGCTCGCCAACCTTGCCGGTGCGGGTCACCGGGAAGGGCTCGCCGAGGTGCAGCGACAGCTGGTGGCCGAAGAAGTCGAAATCGACCCAAGTGTCGGTCGAGCGGCCTTCCTCGCAGCCCAGAACGTCGCCGTAGAAGGCGCGGGTCTCGTCGAGGTCTTTGACGTGAATCGCGAGGTGGAAGAGGGATTTCATTAAGGAATACTCCGGTTGCCGGGACAGCGCCGGACCCCAGCCCGGGCGCACGATGGGGCATGGATTGCTCAATCCGCGGGCATCGTAAAGGGCCCGATCGGGGAGCTCTGAAGCGCTGCAGCGCCCCGCGTATCCCCGCCTAAGCGCCCTGCGCCTGCCGCCGGGGAATGCGATTGTCCGAACCAGACCAATTACTTAGGGTCAGGAGCCCCTCGCGCAGCAGCCGGCGGGCACGTGGCCATCCCGCGCCGATATATAATCCCTGTTTATAATTATACTATCAGTATAATCTTCATTTCTATTGCTCTCCCCCGGGTCCGCCGTCTTTTTGAACACATCCGAGCCTCCCCCGGATCACAGCAAAAACAAACCAACCCAACACGGAGCTCCTCATGAAACGAACCGGTTTCCTTCTTTCCGCAGCCTTCGCCGCGCTGGCGATCCCCGCTTCTGCCGAAGGCTATAAGGTCGCTCTCGACGGCACCTTCGCCCCCCACGCCATGCCCAGCCTGTCGGGCGGTGTCGAGGGTTTCAACGTCGATCTGGCAGCGGCCATCGGCGAAAAGCTCGGCACCGAGGTCGATGTGACCGCGGCGCAGTTCTCGGGGCTGATCCCGGCGCTGCAGGCGGGCACCTATGACTTCCTCGTCGCCCCGACCACCGTCACCGAAGAGCGCGCGTCGAACCTGCTCTTCTCGGAAGGCTTCATGGACACCAACTTTGCCTTCACTGTCCCCGCGGGGACAGAGTCGATGGAGGGGCTCGAGGCCTTCAAGGGCAAGACCATCGCGGTCAACAAAGGCTCGGTCTATGAATCCTTCCTGACCGAGAAGGCCGAGGAATATGGCTGGGAAGTCGTCGCCTATGGCACCAACACCGATGCGGTCGAAGCCGTGGCCACCGGCCGTGCCGACGCCAACCTTGCCGGTGCCACCGTCTCGGCATGGGCAGCGAAGCAAAACCCGCGCATCGATCTCAGCTACGAATACCCCACCGGCCTCGTCTGGGCCTTCCCGTTCCGCAAGGACGACGTGGAAACCCGCAACAAGATCGACGCCGTGCTGGAATGCCTCAAGACCGATGGCACGATGGTTGAACTGTCGGAAAAATGGTTCGGCGTGACCCCGACCGAGGGCACCACCATCGTCACCCCGACCCCCGGCTACGGCACCCCCGGTTTCGACGGTTACGACGAAGCCGAACATGAGGTCTCCTGCGACTTCTGATCGCTGACACCGCTCCCTGACATCTCCGGGCGGGGCGCCCGCCGTCCCGCCCGTTCATCGAAAGTTTACGCATGCACGCAGCCCCCTCTTCCTCTTCTGCCAAGGTCCACCAAAGACCGATGCTCGAGATCAATCAGCTCGAGAAGAGCTTCGGCGACACGCAGGTTCTGACCTCCATCGACCTGAGCGTGAAACCGGGCGAACTGGTCTTCGTGATCGGCCCCTCGGGGTCGGGCAAATCCACCATGCTGCGCTGCTGCAACCGGCTCGAAGAGCCGACCTCGGGCAGCATCCTGCTCGACGGAGAACATGTCACCGACTGCCACGGACGCGCGCTCGACAAGATGCGGCTGAAGATCGGCATGGTGTTTCAGGGTTTCCACCTCTACCCGCACAAATCGGTGCTGGCGAACGTCATGCTGGCGCAGGTCAAGGCGCTGAAACGCTCCAAGCCCGAGGCCAAGGCCCGCGCCATGGAGATGCTCGAACACGTCGGGCTGGCGCATAAGGCCGACGCCATGCCGACCGAACTGTCGGGCGGCCAGCAGCAGCGCGTCGCCATCGCCCGCGCGCTGGCGCTCGATCCCAAGGTCATGCTGTTCGACGAGCCGACCTCGGCGCTCGATCCCGAACTGGTGGGCTCGGTGCTGAAGGTGATGAAACAGCTGCGCGACGAGGGCATGACCATGGTCGTGGTCAGCCACGAGATGGACTTCGCCCGCGAGGCCGCGGACCGCGTGGTCTTCATGGACGGCGGCGTGGTGGTCGAGGCGGGCACTCCCGACGAGATCTTCGGCAACCCCAAGTCCGACCGGCTGCGCGCCTTCCTCTCCCGCCTGCATCCGACGAGCGCCGCATGAGATTTATCGAGACATTCTTCAACGGCGCGGTGATGGCGAAATACCTGCCGGACCTCGCCTCGGCCATCGTCACCACGCTCTGGCTGAGCGTTGTGATCGTGGTGGGCGGTCTGCTGCTGGGGCTGGCGCTGGCCTGCCTGCGCACGCTGGGCCGCTGGTATCTCAACGTCCCCATCGTCGCCTTCGCCGACATCGGCCGAGCACTGCCGCCGCTCGTCGTGATCCTGATCTTCTACTTCGGCCTGCCCGGCCTCGGCATCAACCTCTCCGGCCCGATGGTTCTGATCCTCGTGCTGGGCGGCGTGCTCGCCGCTTTCGCCGAAGAGATTTTCTGGGCTGGTCTCACCGCCGTCTCCAAGGGCCAATGGGAAGCCGGGCGTGCCACGGGCCTCAGCTTTGCGCAGACGCTGTTCGAGATCGCGCTGCCGCAGGCCATCCGCCTTGGCATCCCGCCGCTGGTCAACCGCGCGCTGGCGATCACCAAGATGACCGCGCTCGGCTCGGTGATCGGGGTGAAGGAAATCCTCGCGGTCTCGTCCTCGGCACAGAGCTTCTCGGGCTCGGCCACGCCGCTGACCATGGCCGCGCTCGCCTATCTCGCGATCTTCCTGCCGGTGGTCATCCTCTCGCGCCTCCTCGAGAAGCGCTACGCTTGGTCTGTGTAAGGGGCGCATCATGAGCAATTTCATCGACCTCTTCTTCAACCTCGACATCATGGGTCAGGCATGGCCGCTGCTGCTCAAGGGTCTGATCATCACGCTGAAACTCTGCGCGGTGGTCATCGGGCTCGGCCTCATCGGCGGGCTCTTCCTTGCCCTCGGCGCGCTGTCGCCGCGGCGCTGGCTGAAATGGCCCTCGGTGGGGTTCATCGACCTCTTCCGCGCGGTGCCGCCGCTGGTGCTGCTGATCTTCGTCTACTCGGGCCTGCCCTTCGCCGGGCTGGAACTGAGCCCCTTCCTCGCGGTGGTCATCGCCTTCTTCCTCAACAACTCGGCCTATTTCGCCGAGGTGTTCCGGGCCGGCATCCAGTCGGTGCCCAAGGGCCAGACCGAAGCCGCCCGCGCCACGGGCCTCAGTCAGGCTCAGACGCAGGTCTATGTGATCCTGCCGCAGGCCGTGCGCAACGTGCTGCCCGACCTGCTTTCGAACACCGTCGAGGTGGTGAAGCTCACATCGCTCGCCTCGGTCGTCTCCCTTTCCGAGCTGCTCTACTCGGCCAATATGGCCCGCTCGGTCACCTATAACTCCTCGCCGCTCATCCTCGCTGCGCTGATCTACCTCGCGATCCTCTGGCCGCTCGTGCGCCTGATCTCTCGGTACCAGCGCGGGCTGGCGGTGCACTGAACGTCCCTGAAAGGAAACTCCCATGACGAAGATGATTATCGGCGGCGCCCAGATCGGCGGCATCCAGAAGGACGAGACCCGTGAAGAGGTCGTCGCCCGGATGGTCGCCCTGATGGAGCAGGCGCACGAGAAGGGTGTGAAATACCTCGTCTACCCCGAGATGACGCTGACCACCTTCTTCCCGCGCTTCTACGTCGAGGACCGCGCCGAGTTCGACCATTGGTTCGAGAGCCAGATGCCCAACGCCGCCGTGCAGCCGCTCTTTGACAAGGCGCGCGAATACGGCATGGGCTTCACCTTCGGCTACTGCGAGCTGACGCCGGAAGGCGAGCATTTTAACACCTCGATCATCGTCTCCCCCGAGGGCGAGATCGTGCTGAAGTACCGCAAGACCCACCTGCCCGGCCATTCCCAGTTCGAGCCCGAGCGCACCCACCAGCATCTTGAAAAGCGCTACTTCCTGCCCGGCGACACCGGCTTTGGCGTGGTCAAGAACCAAGGCGTGGTCATGGGCATGGCGATCTGCAACGACCGCCGCTGGCCTGAGACTTGGCGCGTGCTGGGCCTGCAGGGCGTGCAGCTGGTGACCATCGGCTACAACACCCCCAGCCAGAACAACCTCTCGGCCGAGGAAGGCATCGAGCGGCGCATGTACCACCATGAACTCTCGGTCTGCGCGGGTGCCTATCAGAACTCGACCTACGCGGTGGCGGTGGCCAAATGCGGCATGGAAGACGGCAACCACATGTTCGCCGGGTCGATCATCGTGGACCCCGATGGCTTCGTCGTGGCAAAGGCGGAAGGCGAAGGCGACGAGTTGATCGTGCATGAGGCGGATTTCGCCAAATGCGACTTCGGCAAGTCCACGGTGTTCAACTTCGCGGCGCACCGCCGGATCGAGCACTACGGGCTGATCGCCGAGCAGACCGGCGTGAAAGTGCCGGAATAAGACCGGAATAAAACCGGACGAGAACCGGATTACAACAAGTGCGCCGGGGCCCTGTCCCGGCGCCCGTCCCCGCGGGGACAGACGGATAGGCCGCCAGCGGCGGCACGCAAGGAGAGATCAGATGCAATTCGATACGGTGATCCACGGCGGCATGATCGCGACCGCCGATTACACGGCCAAGGGCGACATCGGCATCAAGGATGGCCGCATCGTCGCGGTGGCCGAAACCCTCGCCGGGGGCGAGCGCCGGATCGACGCGGGCGGGCGCATCGTCATGCCCGGCGGCATCGAGGCGCATGCCCATATCGCGCAGGAAAGCTCTTCGGGCGTGATGACCGCCGACGACTATCTCTCGGGCTCGATCTCGGCGGCCTATGGCGGCAACTCGTCGTTCATCCCCTTCGCGGCGCAGCAGCGCGGCCAGTCGGTCGATGACGTCATTGCCACCTATGACGCCCGCGCCGCCCGCTCGGTGATCGACTATTCGTACCACCTGATCATCTCCGACCCGAAACCCGAGGTTCTGGAAGACCAGCTGCCCCGCGCCTTCGCCCGCGGCATCACCTCCTTCAAGGTCTTCATGACCTATGACCTGATGAACCTCGGCGATGGCGGCATGCTCGACATCCTCACCGTCGCGCGCGAGCACGGCGCGATCACGATGGTCCATGCCGAGAACAACGACATGGTCAAATGGATGAACCGCCAGCTGGCGGACAAGGGCCTCACCGCGCCCAAGTATCACGCCGTCTCGCGTCCCGAACTGGCCGAGCAGGAGGCGATCAACCGCGCCATTCAGTTGGCCAAGCTGGTGGATGCGCCGCTGTTCATCGTGCACGTCTCGACCGAGGGCGGCGCCGAGATCGTCCGCCGCGAGAAATTCAACGGTGCCAAGCTCTTCGCCGAAACCTGCCCGCAGTACCTCGCGCTCACCCGCCAAGACCTCGACCGCCCCGGCATGGAAGGCGCGAAATACATCTGCTCGCCGCCGCTGCGCGATGCGCAGACGCAAGACGCGCTCTGGCACCACATCGCGCAGGGCACCTTCGAAAGCGTCAGCTCGGACCACGCGCCCTACCGTTTCGACGAGACCGGCAAGTTCCTGAACGGCAAGGATATTCCCTATCCGAAGATCGCCAACGGCATGCCCGGCATCGCCGCGCGCCTGCCCTATCTCTTCTCTGAAGGGGTGGTGAAGGGCCGCATCACGCTCGAGCAGTTCGTGGCGCTCTCGTCCACCAACGCCGCCAAGACCTTCGGCTGCGCCACCAAGGGCCGGATCGCGCCGGGCATGGATGCCGACATCGCCATCTGGAACCCCGAAGAGCGCGTCACCGTGACCGCCGCGGACCAGCACGACAACATGGATTACACGCCATTCGAAGGCATGGAGATCACCGGCAAGCCCGAGGTGGTGATGAACCGCGGCGCGGTGATCGTCGAGCATGGCGAGCTGAAGGCCAAAGAAGGTCAGGGCCGTTTCGTCGCCCGCCAGCCGGTCGATCTGCGCGGCAAGCCCGGCTACACCGCCAAGGAGCTTGATCCTTCGCAGAACTTCGGCGCGGTGCTGCGCTGATGGGCCCGATTCTGATCATCAACCCCAACTCCGCCGCCAGCGTGACGCAGGGCATCGCTGCGGCCATCGCGCATCTCGCCCCCGCGCAGGGCCCGGCTTTCGAGGTCACCGATCTGCCCGCCTCCCCGGCGACGATCATGACCGCCGAAGACGTGGCCCGCGCCGGGCTCGGCTTCGCCGAGGCGGCGCAGGCGCGGCCCGATGCGGCGGCCTATGTCTCGGCCTGTTTCTCGGACCCGGGCGTCGAGCTCACCCGGACGCTGGTCAAACAGCCGGTGATCGGCGTGCAGGAGGCGGGCATTCTTACCGCCATGGCGCGCGCCGATCTCTTTGGCATCATCGCGCTGGCCCCCGGCTCGGTCGCCCGCCACCGGGTGAAGATCCGCGCCATGGGCGTTGAAAGCCGCCTCGCCGCTGAACTGGCCCTGCCCGGCGTCTCCGCCGAAGCCTCGGGCCGCGACCCGGATGTCTATGGCATGTGCGTCACCCTTGGCCGCGAACTGGCCGAGAAAGGCGCGGGCGCGGTGGTGCTGGGCTGCGCTGGCATGGCGCCGATCCGCGCCAAGCTGGAGCGGGACATTGGCATCGCGGTGATCGACCCGGTGCAGGCAGGCGCCGCCATGGCGCTGGGTCTGGTCGGGGCGCCTGAATGAGCAGCGTCGACGGGCTGCCGGAGGTCTCGCTGCGGCTGCTCGAGATCTTTGCCGCGATGATGCGCTGCGCCACCACGGTCGAGGCCGCGGAACAGCTGCGCATCTCGCAGCCCGCGGTCTCTGCCGGGCTGCGGCAGCTGGAATCGCAGCTGGGTCTGACGCTGTTCGAACGCACCGGCCGCCGCCTGCAGCCCACCGCCGAGGCGAAATCCCTCTACGACGAGATCCGCCCGGTGTTCAGCCTGATGCGCGGCTTCTCGCAGCGCGCCCGCGACATGAAGCTGGGCATGGCCGGTCGCCTCAAGGTGATCGCCACCCCGCCGCTTGGCTATTCCGTGGCCCCGGTCGCATTGCGCCGGTTTCTCGATGCGCGCCCCGACGTCTCGGTCGCCTTCGACGTGCGGCGGCTCGAACAGGTCAAGGACGCGGTGCAGAGCGGACAGGCCGACATTGGCCTCGCCATCGACCACGACCGCCAGCCTGCGGTGAATGTCGACGTGCTGCAGCGCGCGCATATGGTCGCGCTGGTGCCCAAGAACAGCGCGCTCGCCGCCAAGCCGCATCTCACCGCACTCGATCTGCAGGATCAGCCGCTGGTCGGGCTGGAGACCGCCTCGAACCTCGGGCAGTTGGTGCGCAAGGCCTATGAGCAGGTCGGCGCCACCTACGCGCCGCGCATCGAGGTGCGCTATTGCGCCACCGCCACGGCACTGGCCGCGCAGCATCTCGGGGTGACCGTGGTCGATCCCTATTCGGCCACCACCCATGCCTCCGACGGGCTGGTGTGCAAACCCTTCCTGCCCGCCTGCGAGGTGAAAGCGGTGATGTATACCCGCCGCGGCGTGCCCTACTCGGGGCTGTTGCACAGCTTCATGTCGGACCTGCGCGCCGCCTTTGCCGACAGCGATCTGCTGATTGCCGAGCCGCCGCAGCGGGCGTGATGCTACCAATGCGCCGCTGACCGGGATAGGATTGCGCAAAACGACCTAACAGGCGCAATCCCATGCTCGATTCCTACGATCGCAAGATACTCTCCCTTCTGCAGCGCAACTCCGAGATGGCGGTGGCCGAGATCGCCGCTGAGATCGGGCTGACCACCACCCCCTGCTGGCGCCGCATCCGCAAGCTCGAGGAGCGCGGCTATTTCAAACGCCGCGTGGTGCTGCTGGACGAAGAAAAGCTGAACGTCGGCGTGTCGGTGTTCATGGCGATCCGCACCAACCAGCACAGCCGCGAATGGGCCCGCGCCTTCGTCAAAGCCGCCGAGAGTATCCCCGAGATCGTCGACATCTTCCGGCTGGCGGGCGAGACCGATTACATGCTGCGCGTCGTGGTGCCGGACATCGCCACCTACGACCGGGTCTACCAGCGGCTGATCGACAAGGTGGAGATCCACGACGTCTCGTCGATGTTCGCCATGGAGACGATCAAGTCGAGCACCGAACTGCCGCTGGACTACGCCTGAGGCAAGACGGATGGGAGCCGGGCGAGCGCCGGCCCGTGGGATGGCGCCGGGGCGATTGAGGTCCGCACTTTATCCCAGCCAAATCCGCACGACTTCCTTCTGTCGTGCGAGGATGCCAAAGCGCCAGCCCGCCCGAACGGCGTCGTCCATCGGGCTTGAACCGATGGCGCCACAATGAACGACCGCTCGCCCGGCGGCTTCGCCTTGGTTCCGGGCGCATCAGCGCATCTATCTTACGCCGCGCTGGCCGAGAAGATCGCCCTCCCGGCGTCGACCTCATAGCCATCCACATGAGCCACCGCATCGCGCGACAGCGTCGCGACGCTCTGCAGGATGAAGTCGACCTCGGCCTCGCTCATCAGCACCGACAGGTTGAGCCGCACGAAACCCGGCTTTTCCAGCTCATGCCCCGACAGGATATGGTCCCGCACATCGGCGGCGCTCTGTGCATCATAGCCCAGCAGGCGCAGCACATAGGGTCCGGCGCAGGCGCAGCCGCCGCGGGCCTGAATGCCGAAACGGTCGCTCAGCATCTTGGTCGCCAATTGCTGGTGGATGTAGCCACCGCGCGGATCGCGCAGGCGGAAAGACAGCACGGGGATCCGCGCAGGCTCGGTGTTGCCGAGCAGCTCGATCCCCGGCTCGCCCTGCCACGCGGCGATGGCGCGGGCGGCAAGCTCGGCATTGCGCTGCGCCATGTAGGCCGCGCCGATCTCTTCCTTGACGATCACCGCCAGCGCCGCGCGGATGTCGCCGACGACATTGGGCGTGCCCGCCTCTTCCCGCGCTTCCAGCGCGCCGGAATAGTCATGCCCTTCGGAGGACACGAAGCGCACGGTGCCGCCGCCGACCCATGTGGGCCGGTCCGAGACCACCGCATCGCGGCGCAGCACCAGCACGCCCGACGCGCCCGGCCCGCCGATGAACTTATGCGGCGAGAACACCAGCGCGTCGATCTCGGCGCCTCCGGGCGTCATGTCCATGGGCAGGTAAGGCCCGCCGCCAGCGTAATCCCAGAGCATCAGCGCGCCCGCCGCTTTGACCCGCGCCGTCAGCCCTTCCACATCGGCGATGATCCCCGAGACATTCGACGCCGCCGAGAAGGCGCAGATCACCCGATCGTAGGCCGGGGCATCGGCAAGCGCCGCATCCAGCGCCGCAAGATCGGGGCCGCCGCGCGGATCCTCGGGCAGCTCAATCACCTCCGCGCCGCTCTCGCGCCACGGCAGGATGTTGGAGTGATGCTCATAGGGGCCGATGATCACTTTCACCCGGCCCTGATCGGCGCCCAGCAGAGGCACCAGCCGGTTGATCCCCGCCGTGGCGCCGCTGCCCGCGAAGATCACCGCATGCGCCTCGGCGCTGGCGCCGCAATGGGCGGCGATCGTGGCGCGGGCGGCGGCGCGCAGCCGGGTCATATAGCCGCCGCAGAAAGACGCCTCGGTGTGGCTGTTGGCGTAATAGGGCAGCACCTGCTCGAGCATGAACATCTCGAGCGTCCGCAGCGCCCGCCCCGAAGCCACGTAATCGGCGTAGACCAGAGGCTTGGGCCCGAACGACCCGTCGATCATCGCGCCCTTGCCCACCAGATCGCCGCCCATCTGGGGCGCCTCGGGCAGCGACGCGCGGAACGAGGACAGCAGGGCGGTGGGATCAGGAAGGGGCATGGGAAGTCTCTTTGGTCTTTTGGGTCTGGGAGAGGGCTGGTCGCGCAGTGACGCGCTGCGCAGAGGCTACCAGTCGAGACCCGAAGCGGGTTTCCATTTTTTGCAGCGTTTTGGTGAATATGTAGTATCCTCTCTTACCGTTTCTGACATTCGGTAGCATGTCATTCTCTTTTATATCGCCATCCTGCAATGTCTCTCCAAGCCACCCATCGCTGCGCATGTGGCGCAGGCCCCGATATGCGTATTTGAAAAGAGAAGAAGATGGCGGGGATCCGCGCCGGGGGCGCCCGGCGGGCGGCGCGGGTTGCGCGGGGCGCGGCGGCGGCCTAGGTACGGGGCACCGGCGCGGGGTCCGCAGCGTCCGCCGTGGCCGGTCCTTCCCGATTTTCAGAGACACGAGTGATGCAAAGCCCTCCCGAGCCCGAAGGCGCCGCCGCCGCGCCGCCTCCCGACCACGCCGCCCGCAACCGTCTGGTGATCCTGCTGCTGCTGGTCTCGGCCTTCACCGTGATCCTCAACGAGACGATCATGGGCGTGGCGCTGCCGCGGCTGATGAGTGATCTGGGGATCACCGCCAATGCCGCGCAATGGCTGACCACCGCCTTTTTGCTGACCATGGCCGTGGTGATCCCGATCACCGGCTTCCTGCTGCAGCGGCTGAACACGCGCACGGTGTTCCTGATGGCCATGGGGCTTTTCAGCACCGGCACGCTGATCTGCGCGCTGGCACCGGGGCTGGGCATGCTGATCGCCGGGCGCATCGTGCAGGCCTGCGGCACGGCGATCATGATGCCGCTGCTGATGACCACGGTGATGACGCTGGTGCCGCCCGAGAGCCGCGGCAAAACCATGGGCAATATCTCGATCGTGATCTCGGTGGCCCCGGCGATCGGGCCGACGATCTCGGGGGTGATCCTTGCGGTGCTCGACTGGCGCTGGATGTTCTGGCTGGTTCTGCCCATCGGGCTGGCGGCGCTGGCACTGGGATATGCGCGGCTGCAGAATGTCACCGAGCCGCGCAAGGCGCCGCTCGATCTGATCTCGGTGCCGCTCTCGGCGCTGAGCTTCGGCGGGCTGGTCTACGGGCTTTCAGCGCTTGGCGAAGGCCACGGCAGCGGCGGCGCGGTGCCGCCCTGGCTGCCGCTGGCGGGCGGCGCTTTGGTGCTGGTGATCTTCGTGCTGCGCCAGCTGCGGCTGGGACCGCAGGGTCGGGCGCTGCTCGACCTGCGCACCTTCCGGGTGAAGGTGTTTACCGTCGCGGTGATCATGATGGCGTTTTGCATGATGTCGCTCTTCGGCATGATCATCCTGCTGCCGATCTACATGCAGAACGTGCTGGGCATGGAGCCGCTGGAGGCTGGTCTGCTGCTGCTGCCGGGCGGGCTCTTGATGGGGCTGATGGCGCCCTTCGTGGGGCGCACCTTCGACCGGGTCGGCGCGCGCAAGCTGGTCATTCCCGGCGCGGTCTTTGTCTGCGCGGGACTGGGAGCGATGGCGACGCTGGGGCTGCAGAGCGCGGTCTGGCAGGTGCTGGCCTGCCATGTGATCCTCAGCATCGGGCTGGCGCTTCTCTTCACGCCGCTCTTCACCTCCTCGCTGGGCTCGCTGCCGAAGGACCTTTATTCCTACGGCTCGGCAGTGATCGGCACGGTGCAGCAGGTGGCGGGCGCGGCGGGGATCGCGCTTTTCGTCTCGATCATGTCGATCCGCATCGGCAGCGAGATGGCCGGCGGCGCGAGCCTTACCGAAGCCACCGCCGCCGGGGTGCAGGCCGGGTTCCTGACCGGCGCGCTGATCTCGCTGGTGATGATCGGCGCCAGCTTCTTTGTCCGGCGCCCGCCCGACATGCGGCCGGATGCCTGACGCCCAACGGCCCCCGCGCGCCGCGCTCAGCCGTGGCGCGCGATATAGCCCTCGATCAGTTCGACCTCTTCGGTGGAGCCGAAGATCACCGGGCAGAAGCCATGCGGGGTTTCGGCCACCAGATCGAGGATCCGGCGGCGCCCGTCGGTGGCGCGACCACCCGCCTGCTCGACCATGAAGGCGATGGGGATCGCCTCATAGGCCAGCCGCAGCCGCCCCTGCTCATAGCCCTTGCGGCTGTCCTGCGGATAAAGAAACGCCCCGCCCTTGAGCATGATGCGGTGCAGATCGCCCACCGCCGCCGCCAGCCAGCGCATGTTGAAGCTCTTGCCGCGCGGCCCGTCCGTGCCCGCCCGCAGATCCTGCGCATAGGCCTGCAGCCCCGGCCCCCAGTGGTATTCGTTCGAGGCGTTATAGGCGATCATCGAGGTTGTCGGCTTCAGCCGGATGTTCTCAGAGGCGATGCGGAAATCGCCGAGCGCGCGGTCGAGCGTGGCGATATGCACGCCGTCGCCCAGCGACCATGCGAAATCCACCGAATGGCCAAAGCAGGCATAGCCCGCCGCCACCGCCTCGGAGCCCGCGCGGCGGAAGCTGCCGTCGCCCGCCGGGTAGATGACGAAGAGCATCCCCAGCAGCGCGCAGATGCCGATCGACCCCGAGCCGTCGATCGGGTCGATGGCCAGATCGTAATCGCCCGAAGGATCCAGCGTGACCACCTCTTCGGCCTCTTCCGACAGCACGTGGCGGATGTTGCAGCCCTGAAGCGCCTTCAGCATGTGCTCATGCGCGCCCACGTCCAGCGCCTTCTGCGCGTCGCCGCTTTCGTTGTCGCCGACGATCTGCGCCGGGTTGCCGGGCAGCAGTCCCGCCGCCAGCCGGTCGGCGATAGGCAGCAGCGCATCGGCGATATGGCGCACGATGCGGCCCGCGCCGTCGTCGGGTAGGCGGTCGTGCAGCGCGTCGCCGGTGGTGCAATGGTCGGTGGGGAGGGTCAGCATCTGGGGTCGTCCTGTGGCAATCCGTGTGCCAATTCTGCACACGCTTCAGTGATGTAGCGCCGAAGCGGGAAAAGGAACAGGCTCTGCTGCGTGTAAGGGTCAGGCCAGCGGCACATCGTTCTGCGCGGCGCTGACCAGCAGCCGGGCGCAGTCCTGCGCCCGCGCTAGGATCGGGCCCGCCACATGGCGGGGCAGCGAAGCGGCCAGCGGGGTGATCTCGCGGAGCGCAGGCGCGGCGCGCTGCGCCAGTTCGGCCAGCGCCTCGCGGGCAAAGAACTCGGGGCATCCGGCGTCCACGGCGCTTTGCACGAAGTGCCGCGGGTGCAGCTGATCCATGCGGTACTTGCGGCTGCGCCCCGCCGACATCGCCATCTGATACTGCGCGTTGCGCAGCGCCCCCGCCGCATGGGCCGGGGCCGCGCTGAGGATGTCGTAAAGCGGCGTCAACCGGTAGCCGCGCGGCTCGTGGAACAGGCTGAAGTTCTTGGCGTGGCCATCGGTGGCGCCGATCATCCAGAAGAACAGCTGCGCCTTGAGAAACAGCTTCTGATCGCCGCGCGGATCCTGCGCCCCAGCCAGCAGCCGGTAGCAATCGCCCGCCGTCGGCCCGCCGTCGCTCTGGTACTTCAAAGTCGAGGGCAGCCCCAGCGCTTGCAGGAAATCCTCTTGCGGCAAGCGCAGGTAGCGCCCCTGCCCCGCGTTCCAATCGCCCTGCCAGAGCCGGTCGAAACGCGCCACCACCAGCGCCCGCTCGGCGCCGAAGCGCGCCATCTCGACCCGCGGCACGTCGAACCCCAGCGCGCCCGCCAGCCGCATGCACAAAAACTCGTTCTCGACGCTGTCGGACATGTCGATGCCCTGCTGCAGCGCCCCCATGGGCCGCTTGAAGATATGGCTGGTGGGGGTCAGCCCCTCAGGACGGCACCACGCGCCGCCCTGCCGCAGGTAGGCGGTCTTTTCCTGCGCCCCGGCCAGCGAGATGCGGAAGGCCTCGTCCCGGCCCAGCCCCAGCGGCGCGCGCCCCAGCCCCGAGAGCGCCGCCGCGATCTCGGTCTCGGTCTGCGGCACGGCGTTCAGGGCAAAGGCATCGCCCGGCGGCGTGCCCTCGGGCAGGAACTGCAGCGCGCCGACGCAGTCGCGCCCGATGGCGGCCAGCAGCGCATGCGGGTCTGTGCCCGCCGCCCCGGTGCGCTCGGCGATGAGGCGGCGCAGATCGGGGCTGTCGGGCAGCAGGTTCTCGAACACCGCGATCACCTGCGGGCCGCGCTGCGCGCCGTCGCGCAGCGGCAGGGCGCGGGAGATTTGCAGCCCGACCTCTTGGGTCCACTGCGGATCATAGGTGAAGCTCACCGCGCCGTCGGGCGCCTTGGAATAAAGCCCGACGCGGCGCCCGTTCATATGCACATCGAGCCCGCGCCGCAGCGGTTTGCGGCCCATCAGAACAGATCCTCGATCCGCCGCGGCTGGCGCGCCAGTTCGGCGGCGGGATCGTCAAGCGCGCGCGGCGCCAGCAGCGCGTCCAGTTCCAGCGCCGCGAGCAGCGCCAGAACGGTGCTCAGCTTGGGGTCGGTGTCGCCGGTCTCGATCTTCGAGACGTGATGGGTGACGAGCCCCGCCCGTCGGCCCAGTTCCGCCTGCGTCCAGCCGCGGGCATTGCGCGCCGCGCGGATCGCCGCGCCAAAGCCGTGGGCGTCGCGGATCGGGGTGAGGGACTGGGGCATGACGGGCTCCGGGCGGCGTGAGGACCGCCCGAGCATACATCAGAGTGTATATTTATCCAATATGCTCTGGGGTGTATTTTTGGTATTTATGTGCTGTAGGATATATATGGTAAATATACGCTACAGCGTAAACGCGCGCCCTATTGGATGGTGATCTCGACGCGCTGGCTTTCGCCGGTGGAGCCGGGGATCTTCAGGTAGTACTGACCGGGCTTGATCGCGAGGAACTCGATCTCCATCTCACCCGCCTCGTCGAACTCGACGCTCTCGAGGCCATAGGGCCGGATCTCGAGCCCGTTGATCACCACCTCATTGACCCAGATCGCACGGAAGAAGCCCGGCCCCTCCAGCCCCAGCTCGCCGGTGCCATCGGCCTCGATCTCCAGCTCGTACATCATCCCCGACTTGAGCGTGATCGGCCCCTCGGCCAGCGGCTTTCCCACCGACAGGGTGATCTCGGGCATCTCCTCGGAATTGCTGTTCGAGAGGATCCCGGCAAAGCCGTATTCATGCGCGGCGGCGGGCAGCGCCCCAAAGCTCAGGGCCGTAAGGCTCAGCGCCGCGGCAATGACAAAGCTCTTCATGATCGACTGTCTCCTTCAGATGAGATGCGGGCCCAGCGTCGCGGGCTGGCCCTTGAGTTCGAGCACGCGGTCCGCGAGGCGGTCTGCCTCGGTCCGCGCATGGGTGACGAGGATGGTGGCCGGGCGCTGCTCGGCGATCAGCGTCTCGGTCAGCTGCAGCATCGCCTCGGCCAGATCGGGATCGAGCGAGACGAAGGGCTCATCCATGATCAGCAGAGCGGGCTGCCCGGCAAAGGCGCGCGCCAGCGCCAGACGGCGCTGCTGGCCAAGCGACAGGCTGCGCGGAAAGGCATCATATCGCCCTTCGAGGCCGACCCGGTCGAGCGCGGCGCGGGCGTCCTTTTCGGCGAGCTCGGGATGCACCAGCGTGAGGTTCTGCAGCGCGCTGCGCCACGGCAGCAGCACCGGCTCCTGAAACACCATCGCCATTTCGGCGGGGCGGGTGATCTCGCCCTCGAAATAAGGATCGAGCCCGGCGACGATGCGCAGCACGGTGGACTTGCCGATGCCCGAAGGCCCGACCAGCGCCACCGTCTCGCCGCGCGCCACGGTGAAGCCGAGGTTGCGCAGCACCTCGGCGCTGCCGAAGCGTTTGGAGCGGATATCCACGCGCACGGCGGCAGGCTCCGAAAGCTTGGGATGCAAGGGCACCACGCGGCGCTCCTCGGGCGCGCAGCGCAGGCTCATTGCACCGCCGCGAAGAGGCCGTCCGGCACGCGATCCGCCTGACCGACCAGTTCCTCGCCGCCAAGCTGCGACATCAGCGCCAGCAGCTTGCCCGCGGCCTCGGCATCCACCGCACCGCGCGCGGGCACACCGGCGATCCAATCGCTGCGCAGCTGATCGAACTGCGCGTCGCTTTGCGCGTTCATCTGCGGGCGGACCGCCTCCCATGCGGCGGGATCGTCCGACAGCATCTGTTTGGCGTCGCGGCTGGCCTCGTAGAAGGCCTGCGCCAGACCCTCGTGCTGCGCCAGAAACTCCTCCTTGAAGTAATACCCCAGCAGCGGCACGTCCGGATCGAGCCCCAGCGCCTCTGCCGCCGTCTCGACCGAGATCAGCTCGCGCATGCCCGCCGCTTTCATCTTGGCGAGGAAGTGCCAGAAGTTGATCGCCCCGGCGTAATCCCCCGAGAGGCCCGATTTGAACACCAGCGGCGGCGCGCCATAGACCTGCTCGGTCTGCGCGGCGAGGTCCATGCCGTATTCCTGCTGCGCGAAGGCACGCAGGATCAGCCAAGACTTGTCGAGCGGCCCCCCGGCGATGCCGATCTTGCCACCTTCGAGGTCGGCGAGCGTTTCCACATCCGAGCCCTCGGGCACCACCAGCCCGCCGACGGCGCGCGAATAGGGCACGACCACATAATCCTTGCCCGCGGCGCGCTGGCGGGCGACCCAGATCCAATCGGCCACCGCCATATCGGCCTCGCCGCCCTCCACCGCGAGGCGCGTGGCGCCATTGTCGGCATAGGGCACCATTTCAAGCCGGAAGCCGTGCTTCTCGTCGAGCCCCTGCTCGGTGATCGTCGACAGCTCCCAATTGACCGTGCCGATCTTCAGCACGGCGGCGCGGATCACCGGCAATTCCTGCGCAGCGGCACCGAAGGCGGTCACGCATCCCAGCGCCAGTACGGTCAGAAATCTCTTCATCGTCTCTCCTCCCCTCACTTCGGCCCGTCTCATTCGGGCGTGATCGCCACGCCCCATGGCTGCTGGCCCACCTGCACCGACTTGATCGCCTTCTCGGCGGCCACGTCGATAATCGTAATGTCGTTGGAATTGCCGTTGGTGGTCACAAGGAACTCTTCGCCCGGCGTGAAGGCCATCTGCCAGACCCGCTGGCCCACCATGATGTAGTCGGTGACCTCGAGGCTGGTGCCGTCGATCACCGCCACGCGGTTCGCCGGTCCCAGCGCCACGAAGATGCGGCTGCCGTCGGAGGTCGCCTTCACCCCCACCGGCTGCAGCCATTCGGGCAGCACGCCGGGCACCTCGAAGCTGATTTTCTGGCTCAGTGTCGGCGTGCCGTCCTCGGCGATGTCGATCACGCTGACCGTGCCGCCGATCTCGGAACTGACGAAAAGCCGCGTGCCATCGGCGGTGTATTCGGCATAACGCGGGCGCTGATCGACGAGGATATTGTGCTTGATCGCGTAATCCTCGGTCGAGATGAAATGCGCCATATTGGTGGTTTCCGAGGTGTTCACCACCCATTTGTGGTCGGGCGAGATCGCCATGCCCTCGGGCTCCACCCCCACCGGCACTTCGGCACGGATCGTATGGGTCTGGGTGTCGGTCACGGTGACGAGGTTGTCGTCCTCATTGGCGATGTAGAGCGGGCTTCCCGAGCGATCGAGCACGAAAAGCTCGGGGTCCGGGCCAGAGGGCAGCGTGTAAAGCTCCTCATAGGTTTCGGTGTCGAAGACCCGCACCGTGTCGTCATCCGAGGCGCAGACATAAAGCAGCGTGCCGTCGGGCGAGAGGGTGATGCCGCGTGGGCGGTTGCCGCCCGGAAACTCGGTGATCACCTCCCAGCTTTCGGTATCGACCACGGTGATCGTATTGCCGCGCTCGTTCGACACAAAGGCCTTGCCCGCATAGGCGGTACTGGCGGCGAGGCAGAGCGCGGCGGAAAGCATGAGATGTTTCATCGGTGTCCTCATTCGAAAGCCGTGCAATCGGATTCAGGGCGGTCGAGCCCCAGCGTGTCGAGCGGCGAGACCTGATGCAGGAAGCCCTCCTGCGGGCTGACGCTGACGGTGATGCGGTCGTCGTAAAGCAGGATCGGCTGGCGCAGCTGGCCGTTCCAATTGCGGAAGGTCACCTTCTGCCCCTTGAAGGCGGCCAGTTCGAAAGCGTCCGACAGGATGTACTCTTCCAAGGTGGCGGGATCGTTGCTGCCGGTGCGGGTCACCGCCTCGCCCAGCACGCGCAGCGCCAGCCATGTGTTGTAATCGCCGGGCATCACCTGCCGCCGCGCCAGTTTCTCGAACCGGGTCTGGAACTGCGTCGCGCCCCAGGCCTCATGCGCGCCATGCATGGTGACCGGGCGCAGCCCGGCGCTGCCCATCACCGGGCGCGGCGTCCAGAGGTGATAGGGCAGATAGGCGGCGAAATAATCCGAGGCGTCGGCGGCGATCACCACGTCATGCTCGGGCAGGCGCTGCAGGAAGGTTGGCAGTTGGCGCTGCACCAGCACATGGCCTGAATCGGTGCGGCGGGTGCCGCCGGTGTCCTCGAACTCGCGTTCCTCGACGATCTTGGCGCCGAACTTGCGGGCGGCGCGGCGATAGGCCTCGGCCAGCGCACGGTCTGCGGGGTTCGAGCCGCTGACCAGCACCCAGCGCGGCCATTTCTTCCAGATCGCGAATTGCGCCACCGCATCGGCGGCCATCGCGTCCGAAGGGGCGACGTGCAGCAGGTTGGCGCGGCAGTCCGCGCCGCGCAGCGTCACCTCGGGTGCGGCGGCGTTGACCACCAGAGCGCCCGCCTCGGCAGCCCGGCCCGCAAGCGCCAGCATCTCCTCGCCCCGCGCATCGACCACGATGTAGCGCATGCCCGACGCCAGCATCTCCTCGAGCGCGGCAAGCGCCCCTTCGGGCGCGGCGGCGGCGGTCACCGTCTCGTAGCTGTGGCCCATGAAAGCGCCGGTGGTGGCATTGTCCTCATCCGCCAGTTGCGCCCCGGCGAAATCCAGATCCTCGGCCCGCAGGTCGTAACGCGAGATCGGCAGCAGCGCCGGGTAATCCACCCGCAGCACCCCGGCCTTCACCTCGACCGCCTGCGCCACCGGCGCCCATAGCGCCAGCGCCGCCGCGGCCAGCAGCGACATCGCTCGTGTCAGCACGTTCTCCTCCCATGCCCGCCTGTTTTGGTCGGGCTTGCGCCACTTTGCCCCTCCCAAGGCAAGGCGGTGAACCGATACTTTCGGTTCGGTTGCGAGGACCAGCGTAACGGCGGCACGATTACCTGCGACTCTTAATTTCTAAGAAGGCAGCGATGCTTATCCGCGCCCTGATCCTGCTCAGCCTGCTCTGCAGCCCGGCCTTTGCCGGCGGCAAGGTGGCGTTTTTCGGGATCACCTTTCTCGACAGTTCGCTGCAGACCGCCGAGCTGGGTCAGGACCCGGCGGAGCTGGCGCGGATTGCCATGCTCGAGCAGATGGTTGCCGACCGGTTCAGCGCCGAGGGTTTTGAGCTGCTGGACCTCGCGCCAGTGGCTGAAGAGCGCGCGCGCATCGTCAACCCGGCCAAATGCTACGGCTGCGACGCGCGCATGGCCAGCAAGCTGGGGGCCGACTATGCGCTGGTGGGCGAGGTGCAGAAAGTGTCGAACCTGATCCTGTCGATGAACCTGCAGTTGCGCGATCCCGAGACTGGGCAGACCGTGCGCGGCCGGGTCGTCGATATAAGGTCCAACACCGACGAGAGCTGGCGCCGCGGGATGGATTACATCCTGCGCACCGGCATTTTCACGGGGACTTTTACCGGGGACTTTCCGGAGAGGTCCAAGCCCGAGAATTCCAAGGAGGAGAGCAAATGAAACGACGCAACCTGCTGATCGCGGGGGCGGCGCTGGCGCTGATGCCCGCCGCCGCCATGGCGCATGGGCCGACCCGGCAGAAAGTCACCGTGACCACCGAGGTCGCCGCCGAGCCCGCCGAGGTCTGGGCCGCCATCGGCGATTTTCAGGACATGACGTGGCACCCCGCGATCCTGTCGAACTCTGGCGAGGGCGGCAATGAGATCGACGCCACGCGCGAGCTTTACCTCTCGGATCAGGGTGCCGAGGGGCCGATGATCTCGGAGGTGCTCTACAAATACAGCGACGAGAAGATGTCCTACAGCTACCGCATCACCGACGTGGCGGTGGAGGTGCTGCCAGTGACCAACTACTCGTCGCATCTGACGGTGAAACCGCGCGACGGCGGCGGATCCGAGGTCGAATGGCGCGGTGCCTTCTACCGTGGCTATCCTAACAACGACCCGCCCGAAAACCTCAACGACGAGGCCGCGATCGCGGCGGTGACCGGGGTCTATGAGGCCGGGATGAAGGCGCTTGTCGAGCGGTTCGGTGCGCCCTCTTCGTGATCTCGCGCGCGGTGCGGCGCTGGCTTTCTGGGCCTGTGCCGCGCCGGGCGTTGCCACCGCCGATATCGCCTATGTCACCTGCCAGAACGGCGAGGCGGTCAGCGTGCTCGACCTTTCCACCGGCGCCGAGGTCGCGCGCTGGTCCCTGCCCGGCAAACCGGCGGGCATCGCCGTGGCGGCAGACGGCCGGGTCTATACCGTGGCCCCCGATGCCAAGACCGTGCGCCGCCATGGCCCGGACGGCACGGTAGAGGCAGAGGTACAGCTTGACGGCGGCCCGATGGGCGCAGCGCATGACGCGGCGCGCGGGCAGCTTTTCGTGTCGGACTGGTACAACGCGCGGCTCTGGGTGCTGGACGATATGACGCTCGAGCCGCAGGCCGAGCTACAGGCAGGCGCCGCCCCCGCCGGGCTGGCGCTGTCGCCCGATGGCCGCTGGCTTGCTGCCGCCGAGCGCGATGCCGACCGGGTGAGCCTTTACGATGCCGAGACGCTGGCGCTGGCCCGCACCGTTGAAGTCGGCACCCGCCCCTTCGGCCTTGGCTTCGCGCCGGACGGGCGGCTTTTCGTGGGCAACGTCGGCAGCGACGACGTGACGGTGATCGCGCCCGCCACGGGTGAGGTACTGGCGACGGTTGCCGTGGGCGCGCGCCCCTATGGTGTGGCCTTCGCGGCGGGGCGCGCCTTCGTCACCAACCAATACGCAGGCACGCTCAGCGTGATCGCACTTTCGGACCTCGCGCCGCTGGCGGAGCTGCCGGTGGGCGAATACCCCGAGGGGATCGCCGCCACCTCGGACGGGCGCATCGCCGTGGCCAATTGGTTCGACAACACGCTCAGTCTGATCGACGCCGAGACGCTGGAATGGATCCGCGACATCGACACCGCCGACGGGCCGCGCGCCTTCGGGGCCTTCGTCCTGCAAACCGCCGACTGACGCCGCCGCGTCAGTTGGCTGCGTCATGGGGCCGAGTCAGGGGGCTGCGTCACGGGGCTGGACGCGCCCGCCCGCGTTGCGCATAGCTTTGGGACCACGATCAGCCGAGGACCCCAGCCGCCATGACCGATACAGCCCCCCTGCCCCGCGATCTCTACCTCGAAGATATCGCCGTCGGGGATCGTTTCGTCAGCGGCACCCACGCGCTGGACGCGGCGCAGATCAAGGCCTTCGCCGCCGATTACGACCCCCAGCCCTTCCACCTCGACGAAGAAGCGGCCAAAGACAGCCTGTTCGAAGGGCTGGCCGCCAGCGGCTGGCACACGGCGGCGATCACCATGAAGCTCTTCGTGTCGTCGATGCCCTTCGCCAAGGGGCTGATCGGGGCCGGGGTCGAGGTGACATGGCCCAAGCCGACCCGCGCGGACGATGTGCTGCATGTGGAAAGCACGATCACCGAGATCAAACCCTCGCGCTCGCGCCCCGGTCGGGCGATGGTCTCGGTCGAGACGCTGACGCTGAACCAGCACGGCGAGACCCGGCAGCGGCTGCTGTCGCGCATGGTGATGTTCGGGCGCGGCGTTCAGGACTGACCGCCCGCCCGCAGATCACTGCCGCGGCGTGACCCGCTCCAGCGGGTAGCCTGCCGCGGCCCACCCGTCTGTCCCCACGGGCAGCCAGTAAACCTCTGCATATCCTTCGGCCAAGGCACGCTTGGCGGCGTTCCAGCTCATCCAGCACTCGGCGAGGCAGAAGATCAGCAGCGGATGCGCCCTGTCGCCGCCGGTGACCGCTGCCAGCCCGTCGCGAAAATACTGCGCGTCGACCTCGGCCAAGGCGCCATAGCCGGTGTTGGGCAGCCAGACGGCACCGGGGATGCTGTCGCGCGGCTTGGCGCGCCAGACCGTCCCCTCGGGCAGATTGTCGGGCTTCGGCGGCTGCGGCAGCACATCGACAAAGGCAACCTCTCCCGATTGCCACAAGGCATGTGCTTCATCCGCATCCACCACCTGCGCCCCCGCCAGCGTCTCTGGCACCGGCGCGCGATAAGCCTCCATCCGGTAGCCTTCGGGCTCGGGCACCGGCTGCGCAAACGCCAGCGCTGGCAGCAGCATCAGCACCGCCGCCAGAGCCTTCATTGCGACACCGAGATCACCTGCTCGCCCATGTCCGACACGAGCGGCACGCCAGCCTCGATCAGCAGCGCGTCGATCTCGGCCTGATTGCGGCGGATCAGCGAATTGAGCTGGCGCTGCCAGACCTTCTCGCCCTGCCGCACGCCCATGGTGATGCGGTAGAACAGCTTTGGCGCGCCCGCCTCATGGATCAGCGGCACCACCTTCAGCCCCGGATGGTCGCGCTTGACCAGAGGTCCGGCGATCGGTCCCCAAAGCACTGCGGCGTCGATCTCGCCCGCCTCGAGGTCGGTCAGCATGTCGTCCGCCGGGCTGTCATGGCGCCGGTCGACCACCAGCTGATAGGGCCGCGCCTTTCCGATGAGACCATTGCGGGCCATATGCGTGGCGGGCGGCGATCCGGCGATCACCCCCAGCTTCAGCCCCTGCAGCGCCGGGTCCGACAGTTGCGTCACATCGGCGAGCTCTCCGTCGGCAGGCACCACCAACACATAGGCCGAGGTCATGTAGTGGTTGGTGTTGAGCACCAGCTCATGGCCCTGCGCGTAGCCCATCACCACGTCGCATTTTCCGGCCTTGAGCGTCTGGCGGATAAAGCCGGTGGCCATGGGAAACCACGTATAGCTGACCGATCGTTCGAGCTTGCTGGAGATCAGCTCGGCCAGCTTGTTCTCATAGCCCGATCCGTCCTCCATCGACATCGGATCATTGGCGGGATCGGCGCAGACCCTCAGATGCGTCTTGGACACAAGATCCGAGGTCTGCGCCGCGCCCGGCCCCGCATGGGAGGCAAGCAGGGCCACCAGCGCCGCGATGAGGATGCGGCGCTTTTCCTCAGCCCATGCAGGCATCTTCCATCTCGGTGAAGGTTTCACTCTTGGGCTCCTTCTTGGCAGGACGGCCACGGTCGATCGCGCCCGAGCCATGCGCCTTGAGATATGTGTAAATGTCGTCGAGGTAGCACATCACGTTGGGGTTGGTGCCAAAGGCGGGCATCACCGAGTTTTCGGCCGCGCCGACCTTTTTGCGTCCGTTCACCACCGTGTCGACGAAATCATAGTAATCCATCTCGATCGCCGAGTTCTTCAGCGCCGGCGCATAGGTCGAGCCCTCGCCATCGGGGCCGTGGCAGACGTGGCATTCGGCGTGATAGCGGCGGAACCCCGAGAAGGTCGGCCAGTCCACCGCACCCTCATCGGTGATGTTGAAGGTCGGAATGCCATCCTCGGTGTAATAGCGGCCGCCTTCCTCGTAATCGACGGCGATATTGGGATCGTCCATCGAGACGTTGGCGGCATTGAGCGCCCCCGCCATCGGGAAGGCCGCAAGCAGGCCAGCGGCGGCAAGGAGGGTAAGCTTTGGGGTCATGGCATAAGGGTCCTGAAACTGTCTTTCGGAGGGATGCGCCGGCGAAAGCTCTGCTCTCGCCGGCGCCCTTCACGGCTGCGGATCACTCGGGCAGAGCGAAGACCGTCAGCTGGCCGCCAAGCGCGGTGTAGTCGGACAGGGCCGAATAGCCGCCGACCGCGCCCAGACCGTCGTTGGGGTTGGTCAGGCCCGCGGCAAGACCGATGCCGGCCCAGCCCCCGACACCCGACAGGATGCCGACGTACTGCTTGCCGTCATGCTCGTAGGTCATCACGTTGCCGATGATCCCCGAAGGCGTCTTGAAGCGATAGAGCTCGTCGCCGGTCTCTGAATCGACCGCCTTCAGGTAGCCCTCGAGCGTGCCGTAGAAGACCACGTCACCCGCGGTGGCCAGAGCACCCGACCAGACCGAGAACTGCTCGGGGATCGACCATTTGATCTCGCCCGCGATATTGTCCCACGCGATGAAGTTGCCCATGCCGCCATGGCTGTCGGGCGCCGGATACATCGCCAGCGTCGCGCCCACATAGGGCTGACCGGCGGTGTAGCTCACGCGGAACGGCTCGTAGTCCATGCAGACGTGGTTGGTCGGCACGTAGAACAGTTCGGTCTTCGGCGAATAGGACGCCGGCTGCTGGTCCTTGGAGCCAAGCGCCGCCGGACAGATGCCGGTCGAGTTCACATCCTCGCCGTTCTGCTCGGTGGAATACTCGGCCACGACCGCGGGGCGGCCATAGGTCTCGGACTCCGGGTCCATGTCGACGCCGGTGGTCCAGTTCACCGCCGGGTCGTATTTCTCGGCCACCAGAAGCTCGCCGCTGATCCGGTCCATCGTATAGGCCAGACCGTTGCGGTCGAAGTGGGTCAGCAGCTTGCGCGCCTCGCCGTCCATCTCCTGATCCGTGAGGATCATTTCGTTGATACCGTCGTAGTCCCACTCGTCATGCGGGGTCATCTGGTAGACCCATTTGGCCATGCCGTCGTCGGGGTCACGCGCCATCACGGTCATCGACCAGCGGTTGTCGCCCGGGCGCTGCGCCGGGTTCCAGGTCGAGGGGTTGCCGGTGCCGTAGTAGATCAGGTCGGCCTCGGGATCATAGGAATACCAGCCCCAAGTGGTGCCGCCGCCGATCATCCACTGATCGCCTTCCCATGTGTTGGTGCCCGAATCCGCGCCCACCGGTTTGCCCAGATGGGTGGTGTTTTCCGGGTCCATCAGGATGTCTTCGTCCGGACCCATGGAATAGGCGCGCCACTCCTGCTCGCCGGTCTCCATGTTGTAGGCGGTGACCGAGCCGCGCACGCCGAACTCGCCGCCCGAGATGCCGACGATCACCTTGTCCTTCACC
Source organism: Salipiger sp. CCB-MM3 (assembly GCF_001687105.1). Taxonomy (NCBI): domain Bacteria; kingdom Pseudomonadati; phylum Pseudomonadota; class Alphaproteobacteria; order Rhodobacterales; family Roseobacteraceae; genus Salipiger; species Salipiger sp. CCB-MM3. The sequence continues at coordinate 147,036 of NZ_CP014599.1, read as the reverse complement.
GGCATCACGGTGGCGGTGTTGGTCTCGCCCTTCGCGGCGTCGCCGTTCATCACCTCCCAGAGCACTTCGCCGGTCTCGGCGCTGAGCGCCACGACCTTGGTGTCGGCCTGATGCAGGAAGATCTTGCCATCGGCATAGGCAACACCGCGGTTCACCGTGTCGCAGCACATCACCGGGATGACGTCCGGATCCTGCTTGGGCTCATAGCGCCATTTGATCTTGCCGTCTTCTTTGAGGTCGAGCGCATAGACGATGTTCGGGAACGGTGTGTGCACGAACATCGTGTCCCCGACCACCAGCGGCGAGCCCTCATGGCCGCGCAGCACGCCGGTGGAGAACGTCCATGCCACCTGCAGGTCGCCGACGTTGTCCTTGTTGATCTTGTCCAGCTCGGAATAGCGCTGGTTTGCATAATCGCCCGTCTGGATCGCCCATTGCGCGGGATTGTCCATCTGGGTCATGAGGTCGTCATTCGCCATCGCCATGGACGCGGCGCATAGGGCCACGCCAGACGTCAGTAGCAGCCGTCTCTTCATTTCCTTCTCCCTTGGTATGGCGACGCAAGCCGCCTCGTTGTCCCGCGGGGTCCGCCTTGCGGCGACAGAGACCTCGTGGGCTCATCCGGGTTTGGCGATCCTCCTCCCGCCGCCCCCGGAATTCCGTTCAGCGGCTCATGAGCCGCCCGCTTCGAAACCGGACAGATAGGCGATCACGTCAGCGCGATCCTCTTCCTTGCGCAGCCCGGCAAAGGACATCTTGGTGCCCTTGGCATAATCCCGCGGCTTCTCGAGAAAGGCCGCCAGTTCCTCGGCGGTCCAGCTGCCCTTCTCGGCGGCCAGCTCGGTCAGCGCGTCGGAATAGTCAAAGCCCTCTTCCGCCGCGATCTCGCGGCCGACGATGCCGTTCAGCACCGGGCCGACCCGGTTCTCGGCATCGGCGCCGACCATGTGGCAGGCCTTGCACTTGCGAAACACCTTCTCGCCCGCGTCGGCGTCGCCTTCCATGTCGGCAAGCGCGGCGCCTCCCGAAAGCGTCACCATCAGCGCGGCTGCGAGCATTCTTTGAAACATGCCTTGTCTCCTCCTTCTGGGCCGGGGCTCAGGCAAGCCGGGCCGCATGCCAGGCGACGTGGTCGCCGGCGAATGTGTTCACGAAAAAATACGAATGGTCGTAGCCGGGCTGCATCCGCAGCACCCCCGGCTGACGCCGCTTTGTCATCGCCCCGGCCAGCGCCTCGGGCTTCAGCAGGTCGAGAAACTGGTCGCGCGCCCCCTGATCCACGAGGATCTCTCCCTTCCAGCCGCGCTCCTCCATCAGCAGCGTGGAATCATGCCCCGCCCAGCATCCCTCGTCGTCGCCGAGATAGGCCGAGAGCTGTTTGCGCCCCCAGTCCGACTGGGTGGGATGGGCAATCGGCGCAAAGGCCGACAGGCTGTCGTAGAGATCGGGGTTGCGCATCGCCAACGTCAGCGCGCCATGCCCGCCCATGGAATGGCCGGTGATGCCATGGCGCGCGCCGATCCCCTCCATGCCAGCAACGAGGCCGCGCAGCTCGTCGGTGATATAGTCGTACATGCGGTAATGCGGCTTCCACGGCTCGCGCTTGGCGTTGACGTAAAACCCCGCGCCCTGCCCCAGATCATAGGCCTCGTCATCGGCCACCTGCGGCCCGCGCGGCGAGGTGTCGGGAAACACCACCGCCAGCCCGTGCAGCGAGGCATGCTCCTGAAAGCCGCCCTTGGTCATCGCGTTCTCATGCGTGCAGGTCAGCCCCGAGAGATACCACAGCACCGGCACCGGGCCGGCCTCGGCCTGCGGCGGCATATAGACCGCGAAGGTCATGTCGCAGCCGCAGGCCTCCGAGCCGTGCCGGTAGACGGTCTGCCGCCCGCCGAAGCTGATGTTTTCCGCCACAACTTCCATGTCTCAGAACTCGACCACCGCGCGGATCGATTTGCCCTCATGCATGAGATCGAAGCCGTGGTTGATCTCTTCGAGCTTGAGCTTGTGGGTGATCATCGAGTCGATCTCGATCTTGCCGTCCATGTACCAGTCGACGAATTTCGGCACATCGGTGCGGCCCTTGGCGCCGCCAAACGCCGTGCCCTTCCAGACCCGGCCGGTGACCAGCTGGAACGGGCGGGTGCTGATCTCGGCGCCCGCTGGTGCCACGCCGATGATCACCGACACGCCCCAGCCGCGGTGCGAGCATTCCAGCGCATCGCGCATCACCTTCACGTTGCCCGTCGCATCAAAGCTGTAATCCACGCCGCCGATCTGATCCGCGCCACGCTTGGTCAGATCGACGATGGCCTGCACCGTGCTGTCGACCTTCGACGGGTTCACGAAATGGGTCATGCCGAACTTCTTTGCCATCTCGGCCTTGGAGTCGTTGAGATCCACGCCGATGATCATGTCGGCCCCGGCCATGCGCAGGCCCTGAATGACGTTGAGCCCGATGCCGCCCAGCCCGAAGACCGCCGCGGTGGAGCCGATCTCGACGCCCGCCGTGTTGATCACCGCACCGATGCCGGTGGTGACGCCGCAGCCGATGTAGCAGATCTTGTCGAAGGGCGCATCGTCGCGCACTTTCGCCAGCGCGATCTCCGGCATCACCGTGTGGTTGGCGAAGGTCGAGCAGCCCATGTAGTGATGGATCGGCGTGCCATCGAGCATCTTGAAACGCGTGGTCCCATCGGGCATCAGCCCTTGGCCTTGGGTGTTGCGGATGGCGGTGCAGAGGTTGGTCTTGCCCGACAGACACGAGGGGCACTCGCGGCACTCGGGGGTATAAAGCGGGATGACGTGATCGCCGGGCTTCAGCGTGGTGACGCCCTCGCCCACTTCCAGCACCACACCGGCGCCCTCATGGCCGAGAATGGCCGGGAAGATGCCCTCCGGGTCGGCGCCGGAGCGGGTGAACTCATCGGTGTGGCAAAGCCCGGTGGCCTTGATCTCCACAAGCACCTCTCCGGCCTTCGGGCCATCAAGCTCCACCTCCATGATCTCGAGCGGTTTGCCGGCTTCCAGCGCCACGGCTGCACGGGTTCTCATGCAGTCCTCCTCCTGAGTGAAAATCCTTGCGCATCGGGTCCCGAGACGGGTCCCGCGGTTGAGGCGAGTATGGGTGCGCCGTTGCATACCCAACAATACCGCCAATGGTGGGTATTCCCCGCAGAGCCTTGAAAGCGCAGCCTGCAAGCAGGGAAAACGCGGCCCCGCAAGCAGGAGGAAGACCATGATCAGACAGGGAATGTTCCGGGGAGGTCTCGCGCTCGCCGCCGCGCTCACGCTGGCCGGGCCGGCGGCGCAGGCGGCGGATTTCTCCGACCCCACATGGCCCTGCGTGCAGCGCAAGGTCGAGCGGCTCTCGGCAGGTCTGATGTGGCCGCAGCCGCTGCCCGAAACCCGCCCCGAAGGCGCCGCTGGCGCCGCTGCCGATGAGCTGGCCGAGCTGCTGGCGCTGCGCCGCGTGGACCTCGAGGCCGCACGCGCCGAGGTTGCCACCTTTGCCGAAACCGAGGGCCGCGACATGGCGCTGATGGGGGCGGTCTTTGGCGAGGTCTTCAACCGGCTTGCCGCGCGCCGCACACGGATCCTCGACGGCATCGGGAAATTTTCCCTCAGCCAGATCGCGCTGTCGGAAAAGATCGACGCCGCCCGCGCCGAGATGGAAGCGCAGATGGCCAAGGCCGACCCCGATTTCGACCGGGTCGACGCGCTGGAGGAACAGATCGACTGGGACCAGCGCATCTTCACCGACCGCCAGCACACGATCACCTACCTGTGCGAGACGCCGCAGCTTTTGGAAAAGCGCCTCTATGCCATCGCCCAGATCCTCGCCGAGGCCGGGCGCGAGGGGGGCTGACCCCCGGGAGCTGACCTAGGCCGCTTGCCCCGCGCCGCGCCGCCGGAGGGTTCAGGACGCCTCCGGCGGGCGTATTTTTAAAGAGAAGAAGGGACCGTCCCCTGCTTCTTCTCTTTAAAAATACGCAGCCTTCCGCTGGCGCTGCGGGTGCGGGTCTCGGAGCGGACTCATTCCCATTCCAGCTCGGTGAAGGCCTGCGTCGCGTTGCGCGGGTTGAATGCCTCGAAAAGCTGCCACTGCCGGGCCTCGCCCTGCGCCACATGCGCGATGGCCTCCGACAGCCGCTCACCGGCGGCGATGGCGGCGGCGGTCTCTTCGGCCAGTACGCTCAGATACCGCAGCACCGGCGCGGCGCCTTGCGGCCAGTCCAGCACCGGCCCGCCGTGCCCCGGCACCACACGCTGCGCGTCGATCTTCGCCATCTCGCCAAGCGCCGCCTGCCAGCCCCGCAGGTTGCCGTCGAGCGCGGGCACATGCGCGTCGAACAGCAGATCGCCGGCAAACAGCGTGCCGCTCTGCCGGTCGAGCACCGTCAGATCGGTGCTGCTGTGCGCCGCCGGCCAGGCGCGCAGCTCCAGCACCCGCCCGCCGAGGTCGATCTCGAGCCGCGCTTCCACGCCGCGGGTCACCTGCGGCGGCGCGGTGCCGAGAAAGCGCTCCGCCCCGATCTGCCGCTCGAGGCTTTCCAGATAGCCCGCCTGCCGCTCCGCCAGCGCCCGCGGCAGCCCGGCATGGCCGATGACCTCGGCCCCCGTCGCCTCGAACACCCGCGCGCCCAGAACGTGATCGGGGTGCACATGGGTCAGCAGCAGGTAGCGCACCGGCAGGTCCGTGCGGGCGCGGATGGCGCGCCAGAGCGCCTCGCCCATCCAGGCAGCCGACCCGCTGTCGACCACCGCCACCGCGCTTTGGCCGATGACGAAGCCGAGGTTCGACGCGTCGCCGCCGTTCTGCGCATCGGGCTCGGCCACCGCGCCGCGGTGCACGAAGACCCCCGGCGCCACCTCGCGCACGTCAAGCGCCGGCCCGGCGGCGCGGCAGGTTGCGCCCGCCACCGGGCGGGCCGCCAGCGCGTCTTTGCAGGCGGCCATGCTGGCGCTCTCATAGCCCGGCACCAGCGCGGCGCGGCAGGGCTCACCCGCCAGCGCCGCGCAGACCATCACCACCGCTTCGAACATCTCGCGTCCTCCTGCGCCGAGCCTCGCGCCGCCGCGCCCGCCGATCCATACCGACCATGCGCTCGGTACCCGCGCGGAGTGTCCTCAGGCAAACTGCCCGCAGACATCGGGGATCGGAGATAGGAGGAGAGCATGGAGCCCAAGACCCTTGCGGCCCCGCTGCTGGCGCTGCTGATCGGCGGCGCGGCAATGGCCGCCGACGCGCCCAACCCGCTTGCACAGAGCCCCACGTGGCAGGACTTGCGCGCGGATGTCACTGGCGCGGCAGAGATCGCGCCGGCAGGCAGCCTCTTTACCGTCGAGGCACCGCATCGCGCCGAAGATGCCGCCACCGTGCCGGTGCATATCGTACAGACCGACCCCGCCGCCACGATCACCGGCGCCACCGTGGTGGTCGACGAGAACCCCGCGCCGGTCGCCGGAACCTTCAGCTTCGGCGCCGCCATGGCACCGCTCGATTTCGAGCTGCGGGTGCGGGTGAACCAATATTCCAACGTGCGGGTGATCGCCGAGACGCCAGAGGGGCTGCGCATGGACGGGCGCTTCGTCAAGGCCTCGGGCGGCTGCTCGGCCCCAGCCACCAAAGTGCCCGCGGCGGCGCTGGCGGCCATGGGGCAGATGAAGCTGCGGCTCTTCGGGGCGGCGCAGCCCGAGCAGCAGTCCGGGCAACAACCCGAGCAGTCGGTGGCGCGGCGCGAGGCGCAGATCCAGATCCGCCATCCCAATTACTCCGGGCTGCAGCGCGACCAGATCACCCAGCTTTTTGTTCCCGCGCATTTCATCGACCATCTCGAAGTCTGGCAGGGCGAGGAGCAGCTTTTCGCGATGGACGGCGGCATCTCGATCTCTGAAAACCCCACGTTCCGCTTTGGCTATGCCGACAATGGCACCGAGGCACTGACGGTGAAGGCCCGCGATACCGAGGGCAATGAGTTCGAGCAGGTGCTGCCGAAAGCGGGCGGCTGAACCCGCGATCCCCCCGCCGCCCATGGGCAGCGAGGGGCGCGCCAAGCCCCGTCGCGCAGCAAGAAACAAGGGCTCAACCTGAAGACCTCAGAAGAAGCAGACCACCTCGGCCTCGGCCTGCGCCCGGCGCAGGTCGGCAACGATGGCGTTGGCGGCGGCAGAGCCGTTGAACACCGCCATGCGCTCGCCCCCGGTGAGGCGCATGGAGAGCACGGTTTCGGCCTCGACGTATCTCTCATAGGGCAGGATCGCTGCGATCTCGTCGATCGAGCAGGCGCATTGCTGCAGCACCTGACGGCTTTGACCGTTGCTGGCCATGCAGCCAAAGACGTAATCGGCCCGCGCCTCGGTGGGGTAATCATTGAGCCGCTCGGCGACGCCCTGCGCTGAAGCGATCCCCGGACCGCAGAGCAGCGCGCCAAGCGCCAACGCAGGCAGGCGCCGCCGGATCATTCCGCCATCGTCCCGGCAAAGCGCAGCTCAGACCGGTAGCCGCCCGCCGCCCCTTCGCCATCCGGTGCCTCGGCGGTGAAGCTGAGATACCAGCCCGGCACCGCCTCGGACATGGTCACCCGCAGTTCCAGATCGCCAAAGCCCTGCATCCGGCCCGCATTTGGGTCATCGGCAAACGGCCGCAGGGTGATGGTGCGCGTCGGCACTGTCGCGCCGTCAAAGCTTGCCTCGCCCATGTCGATCTGCGCCGGCTCCACCAGCGCCTCTTTCACCCGGTTGCGGATGTAATAGGGCGAGCCGCCAGCGGTCTCGGCCATGTCGCGGATCACCGTCTCGTAGAAATACATGATCATCGGGTTGCCGACGCTGGCTGGAAAACTGCCGAGGTTGCGATGCTTGCCGTCTTGCTCGAACTGCAGATTGGCGAGCGGTGCCGCGCCGGTTTCGTCGATCGACAGCGCGATCTGGCCGCTGTCGCGCTCTGCCGCCTCGGGCTTGGCGCTGTTGCTGACCGCGCGGGTGTAGCGCAGCACCGAGGCGCGGCTCACATCGTCGAGCGTGCCCTCTTTGAACAGCAGCGCATAGGTCTGTTCCGCCTCGGTCGTCGCCGCACCCGCAGGCAGCGCCAGCGCCGCCACGACGGCAATCAGGGCCATTCTCTTGCGCATCGGTCAGACTCCTCCCTGTTATCTCCCACGCGCCAGCCTATCCCCCCTGCCCTGCCTGTCATTGCCGACTTTTGTCGGTGCTGAGGTGGATGCTGAACTGGATGCTGCTCGCCCCCCTACCCCTCCGGTGCCTGCCAGCGGGTCTTCCATTCGATGAGCGCGCGCAGCCGCGACAGCTGCACCGGCTTGGTGAGGATCGAGAACCCCTGCGCCGCGCCCTTCTTGAGCAGCCCGTTGCCGCGGTTGGCGGTGATCATGATGGCGGGCACCTGCGCGCCGCAGGCCCGGCGGACCTCGGCAATCGCCACATCCCCGGTCTCATCCCCGTCGAGCTGGTAGTCGGCAAGGATGATGTCGGGCGGCATCCCCATGTCAGCCACATGCCGCAGCGCCTCTTCGATGCCGCGCGCCGCCAGCACGCTGGCGCCCCATTGCTCGAGCTTTTGGCTGAAGGCGAAAAGCACGTCGGGGTCGTTCTCGATCAGCAGCACGATGTGATCCATCTGCTGCGGCGTGGCGGTGTCGTTGCGGCAGGGCTCTTCGGGGACGGGCTGCCGCCCTTCGACCACATCCATCTCGATGCTGAACACCGAGCCGACGCCGGGTTTCGAGCGCACCCGCACGTGATGGCCAAGCTGGCGGCAGGTACGGTCGACGATCGACAGGCCAAGCCCAACGCCCGAGCCCAAGGGCACATTGTCGGCGCGGGCGAACTCTTCGAAGATGCGCTTCTGATCCTTGCGGTTGATGCCGATGCCGGTGTCCCAGACCTGCAGCTCGACGCGGTTGCCGCGCCGCCGACAGCCGACCAAGACGCGCCCGCCGTCGGGTGTGTATTGCAACGCGTTGACCACGAGGTTCTGGATCGAGCGCAGCAGATAGATCGGATCGGAGCGCACGAAGACCATGCTGGGCACCACGTCGAGCCGCACGCCGCGGCGCTGCGCCACCGGGGTCTGATCCTCCCAGACGCTGCGCATCAGGGTACCAAGGCACAGCTCGGAGGGCGTCAGCGAACGGTCGGCGCTTTCCAGCCGCGAGATGTCGAGCAGCGAATGCAACAGCTGTTCGGTGGAATTGAAAGACCCCTCCAGCCGCTCGACCGTGGGCGCGAACCGCGTGCCCGCAACCGCCTCGAGCAATGTGGCGATCAGCAGCTTGGCGGCATTGATCGGTTGCAGCAGATCGTGGCTGGCGGCAGCAAGGAAACGGGTCTTGGACGACACCGCCGCCTCGGCGCGCTCCTTGGCCAGCCGCAGCTCCTCTTCCACACGCGCTTTCTGTTCGAACTGCTCGCGCAGCTGCGCGTTGGCGCGGGTCAGTTCGGCGGTGCGCTCGATCACCCGGTTTTCCAGCATCACCGTGGCGCGGGTCTCCAGCGTCACATCCTTCAGCTCCAGCAGCACCCCGCCGTCGGGCAGCCGGTGCGCGTGCAGATCCAGCATCCGCCCCGAGGCATGGCGCAGCCGCCGCCGCAGCCGCCCCTGCCGCTCGAGCCGGTCGAGCCAATGGGCGATGTCATGCTCCGCCGCCTCCGAGATCAGCCCGTATTGCGCCACATAGTCGAGCAGCCGCCCCAGCTCGGTGCCTTTCTGCAGGATGGTATAGGGCAGCCCCAGCAACTGGCGGAACTGCTGGTTGTACATCATCACCTCGCCCTGCGGCGAGAAGGTGCAGACCCCCGAGGTCATATTCTCGAACACCGCCTGAAGGTAATCGGCGTGGCGGTCGATGAGGCTTTCCTTCTCCGAGCGGTTGCGCCGCACGATGCGGGTCATCTCGGTGAGCAGCAGCACGAGGTTCTCTTCGCCGGTGCGCTGGAAGTTGACCTGATACCAGCGATCGCCGGTCAGCTCGATCACCAGCGTAACCACCGCAGCCCCCCTGCCCCGCCGCGCTTGCGCCAGCGCGGTCTCGAAACTGCCTTCGACGGTGACCAGATGGCGGCTTTCGGCCATGGCCGAAAGGCAGGCGTCGATGCGCAGCCCCGGACGCAGGATCTCGGTGATGTCGGGCAGCAGCGTCTGGAAGATGTCGTTGCACACCTCCAGTCGCCCGCCGGTGAACAGCGCCACCCCGCCGTCCATCGCCGAAAGCGCATCGGCAAGGTTCTTGCGCATCCGCTGGGTGTCGTCGCGGGCGTGGCGCAGCTCGTCGGTGGTGCGCTCCAGATCGCGGGTCTTGGCCCAGACCTGCGCCTGCAGCGCGATGGCCGACTGGAAGGCCCCATAGGCGGTGCTGCCGACCTCATGCTGACGGTTGGCACGGCGCATCAGCGCGTCGATGATCCGGCCCTGCCGGGCAAGCTGGGTCTCGAGCGGCTCTTCGGGGTCGATCATGCCAGCTCACGCCTCCCCGGATCGTAGAAGGCGACGCCGACGAAGGTCTGGTTCACATGCACCCCGCAATGCTGCTCGCCGTAGGTGTTGAACCCCAGCACCCGGCGGCGGCGGAAAATCTCGCTGACCGCGGGTGCCAGCTGCTTTTGCTCGATCTCCAGCTTGCGCAGCACGCAATCGAAGCCGAGCACGAAATCCGGCGGCCCGCCCTCTGGCCCGCGGGTGTCGAGCTCTGCCTCCAGCGTTTCGATGATTTCCTTGCCGCGCCCCAGCGTGAGGATCAGCCCATCGTCGATCGCGCCAAGGAAGGACAGCGCGTGGCTGTCCGGCACGCTGTGGATCGCGCGCACGTGGTAGTTCATGTTCTGCCGCACCAGCATCGGGTTCTCGGCAAAGACCTGCGGCGACAGCCGGTCCACCGGACAGCCGACGATGCGCGCGTATTCCAGCGCGGCGGGCGCGCCGTTGATCTCGAACACCAGCCGCTCTTCGGGCAACGCGTGGGTGACCACCACCTGGCGTTCCGTCGGCAGAAAATGGTCGAAGCCGAGCCCTTGGAATTCGAGGTCTGTTTCAACCAGAAGGAGAATAGCCGCATTGCTGTGGAACTGACCATCGTGCAGCACGAAGGTCTCTTCGAAGGCCAGATTATCCCCCGCCGAGCCACCAAAGACCGGCACCTCGCCAAGCGCCGCCTCCAGCGTGGCAACCAGCATCTCCTCTTGCTTGGCCAGCCCGTCGGCAAAGATCAGCGCCAGCCGGTTCCATCCGGCGGTGCGGCGGAACCTCGCGGCGTGGCTGCGCACCTCGCTGGCGATGGCTTTCATCTCGAGCGGCTTCAGCGGCGAGATCAGCATCGAGGCGCAGCGGAAGTGTTCCCGCGGAAAGGCCAGCAGCAGCAGCGCGCCGGTCTCATAGCCTTCGGGGGTGATCGTGCCAGCCGTCGTGCAGCCAAACACCGGCACGCCGCCCGAGCCCGCGTCGAGCGCGGCGGCCACCGCGTCCGGCGCCAGCCCTTCGGGCAGAAACGCGAGGATGAAGCAGATCTCGGGCAGATCGAGCGCCGCCAGCGCCTCGGTCACGGCGGCGGCGGCCTCGGACTGATGCGAGACCGCGATGCGGATAAAGCGGGGCAACTGGCCGTCGGGCGCCATTCCGGTCGGCGGCTCAGCGGCTCAGGAAGGCCTGCGCGTCGGCATCCGCCGCGCCGATCGCCGTGGCGGGCTGCGAGCTTTCCACCAGCACCGCCGCCTGTGTCCGGTTCTGCACCCCAAGCCGCCGCAAGAGCGCGGTGATATGCGCCTTCACCGTGGCCTCTGCCAGATCAAGCTCATAGGCGATCTGCTTGTTCGGCTTGCCCGCGCAGATCAGCTTCATGATGCGTTTCTGTTGCGGCGTCAGTTCGGCCAGCTTCGGATGCATCGCCTCGAAGGGCAGCTGCTCGGCGGGCTCTTCGATGGCGCGCCCGGCGTAGCCCGAATGCACATAGGTGTGGCCCGCCGCGATCTCGCGCAGCGCCTGCCGCAGCACCGGCGCCGGAGCGTCCTTGGGCAGGAACCCTGCAGCCCCCGCCTCCATCAGGGCCTGCACCACCTGCACCGAGGTCAGCGACGAGATCACCAGCACCGGCGTTTCCGGCAGCGCCTCGCGCAGCTTCTGGAACCCGGAAATCCCGCAGACATCCGGCAGCTTGAGATCGAACATCACCAGATCGGGCGCGACACCCTGCGCCAGCAGATCGAGCGCGGCGCCCAATGTCTGCGCCTGCGACGGCTGACAATCTGGGAACGCAGCGCGCAACGCGGCCGCCAAAGCATCGCTGTAAAGCGGGTGATCATCGACGATCAGGACAGGCCCGATCGTGCCCGATGCTGCCGCATCTTGCATGTCTTTCATTGAACTCTCCTCCCAGCTCAACGTTAGCGCATGAATTTTCTTTCGCGCAATGGTGTAATTCCCCGGCGTCAGGTCCCGCGCCTCGGACCGGCGAAAAGCTGCACTCCCTTGCTTGCTATTCACGGCCCCGTCCTCCTCAAGCACGAAGCACCTTCGCGGGGTTCGCGAAGGTGCCAGCCGGTTGTAAGCCGGTCTGTTTTCTAGGCCAGCGCGCCGTTCTGCTTTGCCACATGGGTGGCGATCGCATCCATCAGCGGCGGCGAAAGGCAATCATAGGGCTCGAGCCCAAGCTCGCGCAGCCTGCCCCGGATGTCGTCCATCCGCGCCGGATCGACTCCCGACTCGATGATCGACGAGACAAACGCGGCAAACTCCGCCGGCGCCCACCCGCTGTCATCCGAGAGTTCGGTGTGCACGAAGTCGAGCCCGTGGAACGGATGGCCGGTGTTCTCGATGCGCCCGTACATATGTACGCCGCAGCCGCTGCAGGCGTGCCGCTGGATCGCCGCCGAGGGATCGACCACCTGCAGCTTGTCGCCATTGTCGGCAACGCTCACCTGATCCCGGCTGACAACCGCGATCTGACTGAACACCGCGCCGTCGGGTTTCCAACACTTGGTACAGCCGCAGACGTGGTTATGCGCGGTCTGCGCGCCGACTTTCACAACAACCGGATCGCTGGTGCATTTGCACGTCAGCGTCCCACCGGCAAAGCCCGGCCGTGCCGAGCCGACGCCAGTGTCGACCTGAGGATGAATTTTCACATGCGTGAAGCGCGGCTCTGCCGGGCCTTCGTCACCACCAAATATCTTGTCGAGAATTCCCATTCGTCTTGCTCCTCCCAAGCGGGCGCTGCGTTCTGGCGCGCCTGCGCCAAGGGTGCGACCAAGGCCGGAAGCTGGCAATTCAACCATTGGTATCGGCTGCGGCGCCGCGCGCGGAGACCGCGATTGTCAGCCGTACACCTCAGATACAGCCTTCGCGCGGCACCAGCCGCAGAGCCCGCGACAGATACGGCGCGGCATGTTCCGGCGGCAGATTTGCGTCGAGCGCGAAGAGCCCGCGAGTCGGCGGACATTCGGGCTCGCCGCCATCGGTCACATGCAAAAGCCGCAGGTGATGCGCGCGCGACAGCGCCTCGATCCTTGCGGCAAGACCAGCGCCGGGCATCTCAAATCCCGAGGCAATGACCAGCGCCGCGCCGGGGGCTGCGATCTCGTCGAGCGCGCAAAGCGCCGGGGTCAGCGGCGGGTCCTCGAACTGTCCGGCCAGCGCCAGCCCCTCGGCGAGGTCATGCGCGCGCACCAGACCGTCGATCACCCGGCTCATGCCTTCGTCACCATGGCTGGGCGCGACGACCACGGGCGCTCCGGCCCCAAGCGCCAGCAGCGCGACCCAGCCGCCATCGAGGCAGACCCGCCAGCCGATCAGCGCCAGCGCTTCCGCCGCCGCTACAGAGCGAAAGGCCCGCAGCTGACCGCTGAGCATCGAGGGTCGGAAATCCGCGACCAGCACCGCACCGGGCAGCGCACCCGTTTGCCACGGACCAAAGCCATCCATCGCCGTGGCACGCAGGGCCGCCAACTCGCAGACCTGCAGGCTGGCGCCGGGGATATGCAGGGAAGCTGTCATCGCGAAATCCTCGGGCGGGGGATGGCGGGGGGCATCGGGGTCTCTGCGTTGTCTCGTTGGCGGTCAGTCTAGGCGATGCTGCGGGTGCACCGAAACACAGCCCAAGGTCGCATATCCATGTTGTCAGCCAGACGTGTCAGGGGCCGTTTTTACAAGCTTCTGAAAACACGCCGTTTTTCAAATTGTCAGCTGACAATTTCCAGACGAAGCCCGGCGCGACAGTGCGCCAAGCATGCTGGAGACCGAAAATCCGCCGTTTCGGGCGATCTGTGTCAGCCGTCTGAGGTAGGCACCGGGCTTGCGGATCTCAGAATGACGGTCGAGCAGGCACAAAAGCACCGCCGCCGCGCGCTCTGGCCCCATGGTCCGCTGCGCGTCGTGCAGAACCGGAGCTTCGATGCCCATCATCGGGGCGAGCCTCTGGGCCATGGAAATCAGCTCATGCCAGTTGCGCGGCTTTTCGGGGAAGAAAGCCTGATACTCGCGGCAGGTGTCGGTGATCTGCGGAAGGGTGAGCCTGTCTTTCTCTGCAGCATCGAGGCTTTCTGCCGGCGTGTCGTTCGTCGGCTGGGCGCTATCAGAGTCAGAGAAGGATCTATCTGATTCCTGTATGTGCCGCTCATTTTGGCTGTTGCTGGCGCTCATTTGCGCCGCTGCGGGCGCGGTATTGATCTCCACCTCGGGCAAGACATCGACCTTCGGCATCACCGGAAGCGCGGCATCGAGCCGCTCGATCATCTCATTGAGGACCGCCTCGGAGCATTTGCGGCGCAGCAGCAGACGGGCCTCTTCGAGCAAAACGGGGCAGGGCGCCGCGCTCTCGCACAGGCGCTGGCGCAGCATCCCGAGACGCGCGCGCAGCACTGCCAGCCGTTCGCGGCGCAGCGCGTTTTCGGCCACGGCTCGGGCCAGCGCGGCCTCATGGCGGGCGAGGGGCGAGAGGTCAAAGCCAAAGGCGATGCCGATCTCGGCCCCGCAGCGCCGGGCGTAGCGTTTGCCGTTGGGGCTGTCGTGACGGCTGACAATGCCGCTTTCGACCAGCTTGCTCAGATGCCGCCGTAGGGTGCTCTCGGGCATTCCCGACAGGCGCTCGCAGAGCACGCGGTTCGAGGGAAACACGATGGCGCCGTCGCAGGGCAGCTCGCGTTCCGGCCAGAAGGTCAGCAGCGCTTTCAGAACCGAAAGCGTGCGATGCCCGAGACCGAAGTCTTCGGACACAGTCGTGAGGTCGCGCAGCAGCGCCCATTTGTCATGGGTGCCGACCTGCGCCGTCAGGCAAGCCGAGATTGGCCGCCCGACAGGCTGTCGGGACGTCTCCAGCATATATTTTTCACGAAAGACAACAAATTTCCTGCCCCACACCGTGATGCGGAGTTGACAGGGAACGGCTCTGGCGGCTAACTCAAATTGCTACTTTCGAGAAGGGCCTTCCGGGATCCGTCCTGGGGGGCTTTTCTTTTTTGTCGCCTGTCCTCTCGTGCCTCCGTTGTTTTTCTACTGCTCTCTCAGTCTTCCGACCGGGTGCTTTGCCAGCGGTCGTGAAGGTCTTGGATGATCTCTTCGGCGCGGGCGTCGAGCCAGCGATCGAAACCATCCGCTGTTTTTGATGGCACCGTCAGGGTCAGGCCCCGCGCGGTGCTGCGAATTTCGGCCAGCGCGGTGCCATCATGCGCGCGCAGGCTGCGCGGACGCGGGGCAGGGGGCTTGGCCACGGTGGTCTTGCGCTGCGTGGCGCCATAGACCGCGTCGAAACGGGCATCGGAATCCAGCGCATCGAAGCCGGGCGCGCGCATCGCCTCCTCGGCGCGGGTGTTCGCCGCCTCGTCCTGCAGGATCTTCGCCAGCGCCATCCAGCGGTCGCGCCCGATGCCGGGGGCAGAGCCGATCTGGCGCAGGAAGGGCAGGGAAAACGCCGTGCCCACCTTCAGCATCCGGCTCACCATCGGCAGGTCGATCGACAGCGCCGCGGCGATTGTCTGCCGGTCATAGTTCGAGTCCTGCAGCTGCGCGGCGAAACTGGCCTTTTCGATGAAGCTCAGGTCCTGCCGCGAGGTGTTTTCCTGACCCTGCGCCATGACCAGCGCGTGATCATCCAGCTGGCGGACCATCGCCTTGACCTTCATCCCCAGCTCGCGCAGCGCGCCAAGGCGGCGGCGGCCGTAGACGATCTCGAAACGGCCGTTCTGCGTGGGATGCGGGCGCAAGAGCACCGGCACCTGCTGGCCGTAGGTCTGCAGGCTTTCTTTCAGCTGACCCTGCGCCTCGGGATCGAGGCCCAGACGGTCCTCAAACCCGGCGTCGTCGATCAGATCGGGCTCGATCTCCTGAACCGCGTTCTCCTGCAGCTTCGACAGCGAGCTTTGCAGCGCGCCGACCGCGCCGCGTGGCATCATCCGCGATTCAGCGGCGGTCGGTTTGCGCTCTGCGCCGCCGCCGAGGGTCGAAATTCTTGGTTCCAGAATGCCTTTACGTGCCATCAGCGTCCCCATGCTTTCTGAATGAGAGACTCGACCTCATCGTTGACCTGATTGAGTGAATCCACCGCGCGGTCGTAGGTGTTGCGGTGGAACTGCGAGCGGTCGACCTCATAGAGCGTCTGCGTCGTCAGCCCGGCATCAGAGATGGCGGTGGATTTGAGCATGGCCGCGACCATCACTTCCTCGCCGAAAAGCTGGCGCAGGAAGGCCACGACCTGCTGCTGCGGGCCGTCGTTGGGCTCGTAGCGGTTGATCAAGAAGCGCAGGAAGTCGAACTCCATGCTGGCCCCGGCATTCGACACCACATCGAGCAAATCGGCACTCATCTGCAGGAATTGCGCCATCGAGGCGATGTCGAGCATGTTGGGCACGATGGTGATCAGCACGCCGGTCGAGGCGCAGAGCGCCGACATGGTCAGATAGCCCAGCTGCGGCGGGCAGTCGAAGATGATCACGTCGTAATCGGCTTCGACCTCCTGCAGTGCGGCGGCCATGCGCGAGAAGAACGGCGGCTGCATGTTGGCCATCAGCGCCTGCGGGGTCTCATGCTCGAATTCCTGCAAGATCAGCCCGCCCGGCGCCAGATCGATGCCGGTGAAATAGGTTTTCTGGATCACCTGCGACAGCGGCACCGGATCGTCGTAGCGGATCGCGTCGTAGATCGTGCCGGAATGCAGGAAATCATACTCGGGGCGGTAGCCGAACAGCGTGGTCAACGAGGCCTGCGGGTCGATATCGACCGCCAGCACCCGGTAGCCCTTCAGCGCCAGCCGCTGCGCGGTGTGGATCGAGCTTGTGGTCTTGCCCGAGCCGCCCTTGAAGTTGAGGAAGGACAGAACCTGCACCTTGTCGCCCTCGCGCCGACCGCGCATGTAGGTGCCCTTGGTCTTGGCGGTGCTGTCGAGGATCTTGCGGATCTCAAGCAGATCTGCCCCGGAATAGTGTCTTCTTCCGCCCGGCGTGGTATGCACCTCGGGCACGCGGTCTTCGAAATGCAGCTTGCGCAGGAAGCTCGGAGAGATGCCAAGCAGTTCGGCCGCTTCTCCGGCGGAGAAACGGCGCAATTCCTTTCGCGCATCGGGGGCGAAGACCTTCAGCATATGGTCTTCGAGCGCCGCGCTGATCGCTTCGGCGTTTTCCCGCACGCGGGCGTTGATGTGAATCGGTTCCGCCACTGCTGCCCTCATTTTCGGTAACGCTGTTTTCCGCCAGCGCTTTTATTACCGTTTCTTTACGCAAGAGAGAGCGCAGTTGTCCACAATTTCCTGCGGTTGTGGGGCAGGGGGTCTGCCGCGACATCTTGCGGGGCTTCATGCGCTGCTCGCAAGAGGTGAAATAAGTTGTTGAAATAGCATGGATAATTCGCGTCAGAGCTTTTCACGTCCGGTGTTGCGCAATTTCAAGGCTTATGGCGCGGATCCGGGCGCGGCGCCGCGCCCGGTCGAATCGTGCGCAGGGGAGAGAACAGCGCGAGTCGCGATCCTAACAGGCTCTAATTGGGGATGATTCCGGCTTGCGCGGTGCGGGCGCAAACCTCACTCGGCGGGCTCGGCGACCGGTTTGCCGGGCGCACTGCGGTAGATCAGCGGCGCATCTGTGGCCTGCGCATGGGCCTCGGCCCGCACCTGCAGGTCCACATGATGCGGGGACTTCACGCAGACCGGGTCCGTCGCCGCCGGATCGCCCGCCAGCGCCATGGCCTGACAGCGGCAGCCGCCGAAGTCGATCGTCTTGCGCTCGCAGGAGCGGCAGGGCTCGGGCATCCAGTCGGTGCCGCGATAGGCGTTGAACGCCGCGCTATAGAGCCAGATCTCGGAAAGGGGCCGGTCCTTGACCGACTCAAAGCTCAGATGCGGGATGGTCTGCGCCGCGTGGCAGGGCAGGACCTGACCGTCGGGCGCGATGTTGAGCCCGGTCGAGCCCCAGCCGCCCATGCAGCGCTTGGGATAGTCCGAATGGTAGTCGGCGGGCACATAGTCGATCACCAACCGGCCCTTCAGCCGGACGCGGGCCTCGGTGACGATGCGCGTGGCCTCCTCGGCCTGCGCGCGGGTCGGCATCAGCGCGTCGCGGTTCTTCAGCGCCCAGCCGTGGAATTGCACCGTGGCGACCTCGATCCGCCGTGCGCCCATCTCCACGGCCATCTCCAGCGCGCGTGGCAGCTGGTGCAGATTGCGCCGGTGCAGCACCGCGTTGAGCGTGAGCGGAAAGCCGATCTGCCCGATCCATTGCGCCACCTGCAGCTTGCGCGCAAAGCCGCCGCGATAGCCGCCGATCTCATCAGCCATCTCGGGCGTGGTGCCCTGCAGGCTGAGCTGGATATGGTCGAGCCCGGCGGCGTCGAGCGCCCGCAGCCGCCGCTCGGTGAGGCCAATGCCCGAGGTGATGAGATTGGTGTAAAGCCCGGCCTCGCGCGCGGCGCGCACCAGATCCTCGAGATCGCGCCTCGTGGCGGGCTCGCCGCCCGAGAGGTGCAGTTGCAGCACGCCCATCTCCGCGGCCTCTTTGAAGACCCGTGCCCAAGTGGCGGTGTCGAGCTCGCTGTCCTGCCGTGCCAGCTCGACGGGGTTGGAGCAATAGGGGCAGGAGAGCGGACAGCGGTGCGTCAGTTCGGCAAGCATGGCGATCGGGGGAGCGGGCGTGGCTTTGGTCATAACGGGCCTTTGATCAGCGGTGGGGCCCGTGGTCGGCGCCGGGCCGTGCGTATTTGGAAAGAGAAGAAGCGGCTTAAGGGGTCACATCGAGAAAGCGGCGGGCCTCAAGCGCCTGCAGAAAGCTCGCGGCGTCCTTGGCGATCTGCGCGGGCGGGGCGGCGTAGCGGGCGGCGAGGGTTTCGGTGATCTCGGCAAAGCTGCGCCTGCCGTCCACTTCCGACAGGATGGCATGGGCGATGGCATCGAGGGTCACGGCGCGCTCTGGGGCGAGCAGCACCCAGCCGCCGCGCACCCTGTCGTGGTGCAGGCGCACGCCGCGGGGCAGGGCGGGGATCGCGGCGGGGTCCATCACGCGGCCGCTTCGCTTTTGGCCAGTCCCTCGCCGGGATGCCAGGCGCCGGGCGGAATGCGGGCGGGGGCGACATAGGCCCCCCAGAGCGCATCGAGCTGCGACCAGAGCACATCGGTCTTGAAGATCAGCGCCTGCGCCGCCTGTTCCTGCTTTTCGGCGGTGTCGGCGTGGGTCAGAACCCAGTCGAGCCCGAAGGCGACATCCTTGGGGGCCTCGGTCAGGCGGTTGCGGAAATAGCTCAGCGCCGCGTCATCGGCGAAAGCGTAGTTCTGCAAGAGGCCCTCGATGCGGCTGGCGTGGATTTTCGGCGCGAAAAGTTCGGTCAGCGAGGCGGCGACCGCCTCCAGCAGGCTCTTGTCGCGCACGAAGCGCACATAGGCATCCACCGCGAAACGGGTGGCGGGCAGCACACCCGCGCAGGAGGCCACATAGTCGCGGTCCAGCCCCACCGCCTCGGCGAGGCGCAGCCAGCGGCGAATGCCGCCTTCGTTGGTTTCGGTGCCGTCGTGATCCTCGATCCGCGAGCGCCAGGCCCGGCGCAGGTCCGGGTCCTCGACGCGCGACATGAAGGCGGCGTCCTTCATCGGGATGGAATGTTGGTAGTAGTAACGATTGATCACCCAGGCGCGGACCTCGTCGGGGCTGCAGTCGCCGCCGTGCAGCCTATCGTGGAACGGGTGCAGATCGTGGTAGCGCACCGCCCCGATGTGGCGCAGGCGGGCCTCGAAATCGGCGCGGGACAGCGGGTCTTGCTGTGGGGGGATGCGTGTCATGCGGTAAGCTCCAGTCCATCCTGTCCGATGATCCAGCCCGCTGCCTCGGCCTCGGCCCGCTCGGGGGAGCCGGGGCGCAGCACCGGGTTGGTGTTGTTCATATGCACGAAGACCTTGGCGCCCACATCGAGCCCGTCGAAGGCGGCGATCGACCCTGCCGGGCCGCTCATCGAGATATGGCCCATGCGGCGCCCGGTCTTCTGGCCGATGCCCGCGGCGATCATCTCGTCGTCGCGCCAGAGCGTGCCGTCGAACAGCACCAGCGCGGCACCGGAGATCCGCGTGCGCAGCGCCTCATCAAGCCGGGCGCAGCCGGGAATGTAATAGGCGCGGCTTTCGCCGGTGCTGAGCTCGACGCCCACGGTCTGCTCGCCCATGAGGTCGGTCTGCAGAGCGCCGTCCATCTCGCCGCCCTCCATATAGAGCGGCACTTTTCCGGGCACCGAGAACAGCGTGGCGAACAGCCCGGGCACCAGTTCCACCGGCTGTTCCAGCGCCAGCGGGGCGCGGCTGACGACCTTGGGATTGAGCGCGTCGAACGCGGGATTGGCGGCGATCACCTCGTGGATGCCGGGCGTGGCGTAAAGCGTGAAGGGCTGCATCTCGCGCAGGGTCAGCAGGCCGGCGACGTGATCGATGTCACCATTGGTCAGCAGCACCGCCCGCAGCGGCATCTCGCGCAGGCCCGTGGGATGCAGCGATGGGGTGGCGGCAAGCTGCGCGCGGATGTCCGGCGAGGCGTTGAGGATCGCCCAGTCCGTGCCATTCGCCGAGACGGCCAGCGAACTTTGGGTCTGGGCGGGGATGTCGCCTGCGCGGGCCATCCGGCAGTTGTCGCAGCCGCAGTTCCACTGCGGCAGGCCGCCACCGGCAGCGGCCCCGAGGATGTGCGCGCGGATCTGATGCATCACGTTCTCCGCGCGCTGCCGATCAGAACAACACGCCGTCGTCGTGATCGGGTCCGTACATGTTGATTTCCATGCCGCACTCGATTTCGCGGATCACGGGTTTGGTCCAGGCCATCTGTATCTCCTCCTGTTGCAGCTGGCGGTGGAGACAGTGTGGCAAGCGGGGGCGGCGCGGGGCGAGTCTTATAATCTAAGAGCGGCCTAGACCAAGGTCGGTGCCCGGCGTCGCGGCGGGGAGGAGGGGCGCGATCCCGGTGAGGCAGAAGCCGCGCTGGCGCAGGGTGGCGATCTCGAAGCCGAACCCCTCGGCGGGGCGCAGCTTTTTGCGCAGATAGCCGATGTAGACGTCGACCACATTCTCGCTGCGCGACTCCCCGGCCCAGAGCCGGTCGAAAATCTCGCCCCGGGTGAGCGGCGTTCCGGCCTGCGCCGCCAGCAGCGAGAGCAGCGCGAACTCGCGCTCGGTCAGCTGGGCGCTGTGCGGCCCGGCGGTGACGCGCCGCTCGGCGGGATCGAGCCGGGCGGGGGCGGGGCGGAGCGCGGCGACGCGGCGCTGCTGCACCTGCAGCCGCGCGACCAGCTCGTCAAAGGAGAAGGGTTTGACCACATAATCGTCGGCCCCGGCCTCCAGCCCGGCGGCGCGGTGGTCGACCTCGGACAGCGCCGAGAGCATGACGATGGGCAGCTGCGCCCCGGCCTCGCGCGCCTCGCGGACTAGCGCGATGCCGCTGTCGGCGCCAAGCATCACGTCGATCACCGCCGCATCGAACCGGCGCGCGGCAAGCTCGGGCAGGGCGGTGGCGGCGCGGTTGCAGGTCTCTACCTCATAGCCATGCAGGCCGAGCCCCCGCGCAAGGGCCGAGCAGATCTCGGGGTCGTCATCGACGACGAGGAGGCGGGGCGGCGGCGCAACGGTCATGTTGCGGCCTCGAGCGTGCCCGCCTGCGGCGCGCGCGGCAGTTGCAGCGCAAGCTGCGTGCCGGGGGCCGGGCCGAGCGCGGTGTCGCGGGGCAGGGGGCTTTGCAGGGTGATCTCTCCGCCCTGCTGCTCGATCACCCAGCGTGCCAGCGGCAGACCGAGGCCGAAGCCCTGCGCCGATTGCCCACCGGACTGGGCGAACCGGTCGAAGACAAGCGCCTGCGCCGCGGGCGGGATGCCGGGGCCATTGTCGATCACCCGAAGCTCGGCGGTGGTGCCTTGCGCCTGCAGTTCGAGCCGCAGCAGCCCGCCGTCGCGGGCGTGGCGGATGGCGTTGCGGATCAGCCCGGAGATCACCTGCCGCAGCCAGTTGCGGTCGGCGATCACCATAAGCGGGGCCGTCGCCGGGTCAGGGCGCTGCAGTTCCATTCCCGCGTTGGCAAGCTCGGCGGTGGTTTCCGCGATCGCCTCGGTGGTCAGTTGGGCAAGGTCGACGGGGGCCGGGTCGAGCGCCAGTTGCCCAGTTTCGGAGCGGGCGATGCGCAGCAGATCGTCGATCCGTCGCCCGAGCCGCGTGGCGCGGTTTTCGATGGTGGCAAAGGCCTCTTCCGGCTGCGGCGCGCCGCGGCGGCCAAGCTGCGCCTCCATCAAGATCACCGTGAGCGGCGTCCGCAATTCATGACTGATGTCGGCAAAGAAGCGGCGGCGGTCCTCGTCGGTACGTTCGAGCCGGGCGTTGGCGGCGCGCAGCGCTTCGGTGCGGCTGGCGATGGTCTCTTCCAGCCGGGCGCGGTCGCGCGCCACGGTGCTCGCGCGGGCGGCGAGCGCCTGCGCCATGCGGTTGGTCTCTGTGTAGAGCCGCCCGATCTCGTCCTGCCGGGTGCCGGGCAGCGAGACGCTGAAATCCTCTTGTCCGATGCGCCGCGCGGCACCCTGCAGGGCGTCCAGCCGCCGGAACTGCGGGCGCAGCAGAAACAGGTAGAACCCGGCGGTGAGCAGCAGCGCGACGCCCGCCATGATCGCGGCGGCGAGGGTCAGCCGGTGGCGCAGAGCGTCGATGCCAGAGAGGATTTCACGCCGCAGGCGGCGCTCTTCGTTCACCGCCTCGGCCAGCAAGGGCTCCACTGCTGAGGCGAAGCCGTCGAGATGGGCGCGCAGTTGCGCGCGGCTGGCGTCCTTTGACAGCAGCCCGGCCTGCGCGGTGTTGAGCTGCGCCTCCATCCGGGCGAGCGCCAGTGACAGCGTGGCGCGGCGGCTTTGCGCGTCGAGGCCCTTTGCTGCGGCCACTTCGGCGTCGAGCCCGCCGCGCAGCCGGGCGAAGGTGCCCTGCAACGTCTGCACCACCTGCGCGGTGCGCGCGGCGCGGGTGTCGGCGGGCTGGTCGCTTTGGATCAGCTCGGCGGCGACGAGGATATAGGTGGAAACCTGCGTCGACAGCGCGGCGTAGTCTTCGAGCCGGCGTTCGGCGGCCAGCGCCTCTTGCAGACGGTCCGAAACGCGCCCCATTCCGGCGACGATGATCAGCGCGGTGATGAGAGTCGCAAGGCCCAGAATGCCCGCGCCGATGCCGAGCCGCGCCTTGAGCGACAGATGCCTCTGCCCAAAGATGCGGCGCCAGTGCTTGTTTGCTGACCTAATTTCGCCTAATTTCGACGCAAACCAGTATGATTTTTGGGCAATGCTGCGCTGCAGCAAGACTGAAACAAATCTCTTCTGCTGAATATTAGGGGGTGGGCGCGATACTGAAGGGGCATCACGTTCAACCAAGCGAGGCAACCATGATTGAGCTTCTCTTTGTGGCATGCTTGTCCACTGCGCCCGACACTTGCTCCGAACGCAGTCTCGTCTACACAGATGTCACCCCCATGGCCTGCATGATGGGCGCCCAGCCCGAACTTGCGCGCTGGGTCGAGGAACACCCCAATTTCACGGTCAACCGCTGGCGCTGCCGGGTTGTCGGCGAGGGCGACATCGAAGCCTGACCCGCAGGCAGAGCCCAGAACCCGCAGGCAGAGCCCAGAGGCGCGTGAAGCGGTGTTTCCGGTAACTCTACTTTAGCAGGTATCTCGTTCGGGCCGAACCGCTCCTAAAGGCGTAATTGACGCCCCCTTTGCCGCCGCCCACCCTCCGCTTTCGAGGAGGACCACGTGCAGGGCAACCAGACCGCAGCGCGTATCACCGGCGTCTGCCATGGCACCGCCGACAGCCCCGCGGCGTCGCGCCGGTCGGGCACGGCGATGTTGTCGCTGGCCGGGCTGCTGGTCCTTTGGATCGTGGCCGCCGCGCTGACCGATGACGCGCAGGTGCTGCCGCAGCCATGGGCGTTACTGCAGCCCTTTGCCGAGGCGCTGCGCTCGGGCGAGCTGCCTTATCATCTCGGCAAGACGCTGATCCGCGTGGCATGGGCCTTTGTGCTGGCCATGGGGCTGGGCATATTGCTGGGACTGGTGATGGGGCGCTTTCCGCGCGCCGACCGTTGGCTCGATCCGTGGCTGGTGGTGTTTCTCAACCTGCCCGCGCTGGTGCTGATCGTGCTGTGCTATCTCTGGATTGGCCTGACGGAGACCGCCGCGATCGTGGCGGTGACGCTGAACAAGATCCCCAATGTGGCGACGGTGATCCGCGAGGGCGCGCGGGCGCTCGATCCTGGGCTGGATGCCATGGGGCGGGTCTATCGGATGCCGCTTGCGGCGCGGCTGCGCCATGTGGTGCTGCCTCAGCTTGCGCCCTTCATCACCGCCGCAGCCCGTTCGGGGGTGGCGGTGATCTGGAAGATCGTGCTGGTGGTGGAGTTCCTTGGCCGCTCGGATGGGGTGGGGTTTCAGATCCACCTCTATTTCCAGCTTTTCGACGTGACCATGGTGCTGGTCTATGCGCTGTCGTTCATCGCGGTGATGCTGGCGGTGGAATGGCTGGTGCTGCAGCCATGGGAGCGGCGCGCGCGCCGGTGGCGGGGATGAGAAAGGGTGCCGCTATAGCCCCGCCCGGAATCAAGGCCGAAGGCCGCCGGGCGAGCGACGGCCCGTCCGGGCGGGCTGGCGCTCTGTCACCCTCGCACTGCATGAAGAGGGCACTCGGATCTGGCTGGTATAAAGCGCGGAGTTCAGACCTTGCAGCGCCACCCCACGGGCCGTCGCTCGCCCGGCTCGCACCCGGTGTCGAAGCTCGGAAGGTTGCCGCCTGAATGACCGCCCTCGACGTTTCCGACCTCGGCTACAGCTACGGGGCCAAGCGCGCGCTCGATGGGGTGAGCTTTGCGCTGCGCCCCGGCTTCACTGCGCTTCTGGGGCCGAACGGCGCGGGCAAGTCGACGCTGTTCGCGCTGCTCACCCGGCTTTTCGTCAGCCGCGAGGGGCAGATCCGTGTCGCCGGGCATGACATCGCGCACGCGCCGCGCGCCGCGCTGTCGAAGATCGGCGTGGTGTTCCAGCAGCCGACCCTCGATCTCGATATGAGCGTGGCCAGCAATATGCGCTACTTCGCGGCGCTGCATGGCATCTCTGGGCGCGAGGCGGCGGCGCGGGCCGAGGTGGCGCTGGCGCAGCTGGGCATGCAGGAGCGCGCGGCAGAGAAGGTGCGCAACCTCAACGGCGGCCACCGGAGGCGGATGGAGATCGCCCGCGCGCTGATCCACCGCCCGCAGGTGCTGCTGCTGGATGAGCCAACCGTGGGCCTCGATTTCGAGAGCCGCCGCGCGATCACCGCGCATGTGCATGCGCTGGCGCAGGGCGGGCTCACCGTGCTTTGGGCCACGCATCTGGTGGATGAGATCGAGGACGGCGACGATGTGGTGGTGCTGCACAGCGGCCGGGTGCTGGCGCATGAGCGCGCCGCCGCGCTGCGCGCAGGGCGGCCACTGGCCGATGTGTTCATCGAGTTGACCGGCGCGTCCGCGGGCGGGGCGGGGGCATGAACCGCTGGCTGACCGCGATGCTGGCGATCATCCGGCGCGAGGCTCTGCGCTTCGTGCACCAGCGCTCGCGCTTTCTGGCCGCGCTGGTGCGGCCACTGGTGTGGCTGGTGGTCTTTGCCGCCGGGTTCCGCGCCGCGCTTGGCCTGTCGATCATCCCGCCCTACGAGACCTACATCACCTATGAGGTCTATATCGTGCCGGGCCTGTGCGGGATGATCCAGCTGTTCAACGGCATGCAAAGCTCGCTCAGCCTCGTCTACGATCAGGAGATGGGGTCGATGCGGCTGTTGCTGACGTCACCGCTGCCGCGCTGGTGGCTGCTGCTGTCGAAGCTGCTGGCCGGGGTCGCGGTGTCGATCCTGCAGGTCTATGTCTTCCTTGCCATCGCGGCGGGCTTTGGCATCACGCTGCCCGGCTGGGGCTACGTGCTGGCGCTGCCGGTGCTGGTGCTCTCGGGGCTGATGCTGGGGGCGCTGGGGCTGCTGATCTCTTCGACGATCAAACAGCTGGAGAATTTCGCCGGGGTGATGAACTTCGTCATCTTCCCAATGTTCTTCCTGTCGACCGCGCTCTATCCGCTGTGGAAGATGGCCGAAAGCTCGACGGTGCTGCGCGACATCTGCGCGGTGAACCCGTTCACCCACGCGGTGGAGCTGATCCGCTTCGCGCTGTACCGGCAGATCAATGGCTGGGCGCTGCTGTGGGTCACGCTGGCCTTCGCGCTGTTCTTCGGGCTGGCGCTGCTGGGCTATGATCCGGCGCATGGCATGACCCGCCGCCGCAAGGGCGGATGACGCGCCGCGCTGGCGGCGCGCCCGGATCGCTTTGACGACGACTTACGCGACCGCCGCGACCACGAGGAATTCGACGAGGTAGTCGGGCGTTGCCAGCTTGGCCTCGCCGCAGGCGCGGGCGGGCGGGTTTGCGGGGTCGACCCATGCATCCCACACGGCGTTCATCGCGGCGAAATCGGCCATGTCGGCCAGCCACACCGTGGTCGACAGGATGCGCGATTTGTCCGAGCCGGCCTCGGCCAGCAGCTTCTCGACCGAGGCCAGCGCGTCGAGGCTCTGCTCGGTGACATCGGCGCCATGGCCGACCTGACCGGCGAGATGCACGGTGCCGTTGTAGACCACGGCCTGACTCATGCGGGGGCCGGGCTGGATGCGGGTGATGGTCATCGGATGTCCTTTCTTGAGCGCCCCGGCGATTGCGCTTGGGCGGGAAATGCGCGGGCGCGGCATGCGTCCGGGGCCAGTTAGACCGCCGCGGGTGGCGGCGGCAAGATGGCCTCAGCTCAGCGCCGCCTGCACGCTGTAGCACAGCCATCCGATGGGGTCGCGCGGCAGCTTGGCGCCAAGACCCTCGGGGTTGCCCGCCAGCAGATTGCGCAGCTTCGCCTCGGCCATGTCGTAATCCGCCTGATAGGGGATCGCATCGACGAACAGACCGTCGGCATCGAAGAGCATCACATAGGCCGAATGGTCCATCGTGTAGCTCCCCTCGCTGAAGTCGATCCTTTCGGCGTAGACACGGAAGGCGTCGATGGCGTTCTGCGTCTCTTCAGGGCTTCCGGTCACACCGGTGACGCCGGGCACCCAAGAGACATATTGCTCAAGCAGATCGGGAGTGTCGCGCTCGGGGTCGACCGAGACGAAGAACACCCGCAGATCCTGCGATTGCGGCAGATCCTCTTTCCACGTGGCGATGTCGCCCATGGTGGTGGGGCAGACCTCGGGGCAATGGGTGAAGCCGAAGAACACCGCCGAGGGCGCGCCTTTCAGGCTGTCTTGGGTGAAGGCGCTGCCATCGGTGCCAGTGAGCGCATAGTCGCCGCGCCCGAGCAGCGCGGCCTGATTGGCCTCGACGCGCGGCACGATCAGCAGGATCGCCAACGTGCCGAGCACGGCGAGACCGCAGAGCCAGAGCGCGACTTTCTGTTCCTTGAGGTTCATCTTTGCGGGCCTTTCTCTGCTGGGAGGGGAAGGGGCCTGCTGCGGCCCGCTTAGGTGGGCGCGGGCGGCGGCAAGCCGGGCGGGATCAGTCGCAGCTCATGCCGCAAAGCAAGGCCAAGCGGAACAGCTGCGGCGCGGGCATTTTGCCGCGCCCGGCAGAGCGCAGGCGACTCACACCGCTGGTACACCGGGCCAAAGCGGTAGGGCGCGATAGCGCGAATGGTTGCGATCCGCTTAAACGGGAATATTGACGCGACGATACCACCGGCGGATTTTAACGTTTGATCAAAAAATGATCGACAAGGCTCAATTTCTCGCCGAACCTTCCGGCAGCGCCCCCTATGACGTCGCGACGGCTGTATGCTCCATCCCGGAGATGTCGAGATTGGCCGCAGCGGCGCGGGAGCGCGGCAGAGACCAAAAAACTTCAGGGAGACGACCATGACCCGACATACCCCGGCGCGGACGATGCGCATCGGCGCGGCACTGCTGACCGCGGCGCTGCTGTCCAGCACGGCGCTGACCGCGCAGGCGGAAACGCCGCCGAACATGCTGGTGATCGCGCAGCGCATCGACGACATCAAGACGATGGACCCGGCCGAGAGCTTCGAGTTCACCGGCGCTGACATCAGCCGCAACGTCTATGAATCGCTGGTCGACTTCGATCCGATGGACCTCGACTCGGGCTTCCAGCCGGCGCTGGCGGAAAGCTGGGAAGTTTCCGAAGACGGCACCCAGATCACCTTCACCATGGCGGACGGCCACGTCTTTGCCTCGGGCAACCTGGTGACCGCGAAGGACGCCGAGTTCTCGCTGCGCCGCGCGGTGATGCTCAACAAGACGCCCTCCTTCATCCTGACGCAGTTCGGCTTTACGCCGGACAACGTCGAGGAAACCATCGTTGCGTCCGACGAGAAGACCCTCGTGCTGAAGCTCGACAAGGCCTATGCCGTGTCCTTCGTGCTCAACTGCCTTGCGGCGACCATCGGCGGCATCGTCGACATGGAAACCGTGATGGCCAATGAGGTCGACGGCGACATGGGCAATGCTTGGCTGCGCGACAACACCGCCGGCTCGGGCCCCTACAAGCTGGCGTCGTGGAAGCCCGATGAAAGCTACACGCTGGACCTGAACCCCGAGTATGCAGGCGACGCGCCCGCGATGAAGCGCGTGATCGTGCAGCACATTCAGGAAAGCGCCACCCAGCGCCTGCAGCTGGAACGCGGCGACGTGGACATCGCGCGCAACCTCTCGCCCGAGGATGTGGCGGGCCTTGAGGAGGTCGACAGCGTCAAGGTCGTCGACGAGCTGCGCGGCCGCCTGATGTATTGGTCGGCCAACCAGAAGAACGAGATCCTGTCGAACCCGCAGGTGATCGAGGCGATGAAATACGCCACCGATTACACCGGCATGCAGGACAGCTTCCTCAAGGGCCAGTACATCACGCACCAGTCCTTCCTGCCCGCGACCTTCATGGGCGCGATCGACGACACGCCCTACAGCTTCGACATCGAAAAGGCCAAAGGTCTGCTCGACGAGGCAGGCTATGGTGACGGCTTCGACATCACCATCAACGTGCGCGACGCGCAGGAGCGGATCGACATCGGTCAGTCGCTGCAGAACACCTGGGGCCAGATCGGCATCAACGTCGAGATGATCGTGGGCACCGGCGCGCAGACGCTCGACACCTACCGCGCGCGTGAGCATGACATCTACCTCGGCGCATGGGGCCCGGACTATCCCGACCCCAACACCAATGCCGGCACCTTCGCCTACAACCCCGACAACTCGGACGAGGCGGGCGCGACCGGCCTGCTGGCATGGCGCAACGCATGGGAACTGCCGGAGATGAGCGAAGAGACCCTCGCCGCCGTCGTCGAGCAGGACAGCGACAAGCGTGCCGCGATGTACGAAGAGCTGCAGCGCGAGCACATGGAGGTCAGCCCCTTCGGCATTATGTTCCAGCAGATCGAGCAGAACGCCATGCAGTCCGGCGTCGAGCACTTCGTGGCTGGCGGCGCGACCACCGCGGTCTCCTACTGGGTTGTGACGAAGTAATCCCGTGGCAGAGACAACGACAAACGGAGGAGGGCGCTCGGCGTCCTCCTTTCCGCCTAAATGGCTGAAGCAATCCGTCAGCCTGATCTTCACCGTGGCGATCACCCTTCTGGGGCTGCTCTTCGTCACCTTCATGATCGGCCGCGTGATGCCGATCGACCCGGTGCTCGCGGTGATCGGCGAGCGCGCGAGCCAAGCGCAATATGACCAGGTCTTCCAGGAACTCGGGCTCGACAAGCCGCTGATCGCGCAGTTCGCCATCTATGTGGGCGACGTGCTGCAGGGCGATTTCGGCACCTCGATCCGCACCGGCAAGCCGGTGGCCGAGGATATTGCCCGCGTCTTCCCCGCGACGCTGGAACTGGCGACGATCGGCACCATCCTCGGGGTGGTGCTTGGCGTACCGCTGGGGGTTCTGGCGGCGGTCTACCGCGGCAGCTGGATCGACCAGCTTTCGCGCCTGATCGGCCTTGTGGGCTATTCGATGCCGATTTTCTGGCTCGGTCTCATGGGGCTTTTGATTTTCTACGGCATCCTTGGATGGGTGGCCGGGCCCGGGCGGCTTGGCGTGTTCTACGAGGGGCTGGTGCCGACGCGGACGGGGCTGTTGCTGGTCGACGCGCTCATCGCGGGCGACTGGGACGTGTTCAAGGACGCGCTCTCGCACATCATCCTTCCGGCCTGTCTGCTGGGCTATTTCAGCCTTGCCTACATCAGCCGGATGACCCGGAGCTTCATGCTCGAACAGCTGAACTCGGAATATGTCATCACCGCGCGGGTGAAGGGGCTGAGCGAATGGAACGTGGTCTGGCGCCATGCCTTCCGCAACATCGCCATCCAGCTCATCACGGTGATCGCGCTGGCCTATGCCAACCTGCTCGAAGGCTCGGTGCTGACCGAGATCATCTTCGCATGGCCGGGCATCGGCAGCTATATCACCACCTCGCTTCTGGCCAATGACATGGCCTCGGTCCTTGGGGGCACCGTCGTGATCGGGACGATCTTCGTCTGCCTCAACATCTTCTCGGACCTTCTCTACCGCTTCTTCGATCCGAGGGCCAAATGACCTCGCACACCAAAACCGACGCAAAGCCGGGCCTGAAGGCCTGGCTGCTCAGCGACACGCCGCAGTCCCGCGGGCAGGCGCGCGCCGCCGCCTGGTATCAGGGCTGGCTGAAGCTGACCTCCAACAAGCTGACCACGCTTGGCCTGATCGTGCTGGCGATCCTTGTGCTGGCGGCGATCTTCGCGCCGCTGCTGGCGACCAATGACCCCTTCGTTCAGGACCTCGGCGCGCGCCTCAAGCCGCCGGGCTGGGACGGGCATATCTTTGGCACCGACAGCCTTGGCCGCGACATCTACTCGCGCCTGCTCTACGGCGCGCGGATCTCGATCTACATCGTGCTGCTGGTGGCGCTGGTGGCGCCGCTGCTGGGGCTGATCATCGGCACCTGCGCGGGCTATTTCGGCGGCTGGGTCGACACTGTGCTGATGCGCATCACCGACATCTTCCTCGCCTTCCCGCGGCTCATCCTTGCGCTGGCCTTCGTGGCGGCACTGGGGGCGGGGATCGAGAACGCGGTGCTGGCGATCTCGCTGACCGCATGGCCGCCCTATGCCCGTATCGCGCGGGCCGAGACGCTGACCATCCGCAACGCCGACTATATCCACGCCATCCGCCTGCAGGGCGCCGGGCCGCTGCGCATCATCACGCGCCACGTCTGGCCGCTGTGTATCTCGTCGCTGGTCATCCGGGTGACGCTCGACATGGCGGGGATCATCCTCACCGCGGCGGGCCTCGGCTTCCTCGGCCTTGGTGCACAGCCGCCGAGCCCGGAGTGGGGCGCGATGATCTCGGAGGGACGCAAGTACATCCTCGACTACTGGTGGGTGGCCACCATCCCCGGCCTTGCGATCTTTGCCATCTCGCTCGCCTTCAACTTGATCGGCGACGGTCTGCGCGACGTGCTTGACCCGAAGGAGGCCGGCAAATGAGCAATCTTCTGGATATCGAGAACCTCTCGGTGCGCTTCCCCACGCGCTCCGGGACCTTCGAGGCGGTGCGGGGGATTTCCCTCTCGCTCGGCAAGGAACGTCTGGGGATCGTCGGCGAGTCCGGCTCCGGCAAGTCGATGACCGGCCGGGCCATCCTCGGGCTCATCCGCAAGCCGGGTGAGGTGACGGCGGACCGCATGGAGATGCAGGGCGAGAGCCTGCTCGATGCCTCGCCGAAACGGATGCGGGCGATCCGGGGCAAGCATATCTCGATGATCATGCAGGACCCGAAATACTCGCTGAACCCGGTGATGACCGTCGGCGACCAGATCGTCGAGGCGCTGCGGACCCATGAAAAGGTGGGCAAGGCCGAGGCGCGCAAACGCGCGCTGGAGATGCTCGACGCCGTGGCGATCCGGGAGCCCGAGCGGGTGATGAAGCTCTACCCGCATGAGGTCTCGGGCGGCATGGGCCAGCGCATCATGATCGCCATGATGCTGATCCCCAACCCCGAGATCCTCATCGCCGACGAGCCCACTTCGGCGCTCGACGTGTCGGTGCAGCTGCAGGTGCTGGAGATCATGGACAAGCTGGTGCGCGAGCGCGGCATGGGTCTGATCTTCATCAGCCACGATCTCAATCTGGTGGCGGGCTTCTGCGACCGGGTGGCAGTGATGTATTCCGGGCGCATCGTCGAAGTCTGCGAGGCGGGCAAGCTGCATGAGGCGAAACACCCCTACACGCTGGGACTTCTGAACTCGGTCCCCGATCTAGAACGCCCGCGTCCGCGGCTGGAGGCGCTTGAGCGCGATCCGGTCTGGCGCGAGGCCCCGTCTGTGAGTGCGATGCTATGAGCCAGCCGGAAATTCAGATCGAAGGGCTGGAGGTTTTCTTCGGCGAAGGTCACGAGCGCAATCGCGTGGTGCATGGGATCGACCTGAACGTCGCGCAGGGCGAAAGCTACGGGCTCGTCGGCGAGTCCGGCTCGGGCAAGTCGACGGTGCTGCGCGCGCTGGTCGGGCTGGTCACCGACTGGCATGGCGCCATGCATGTGGGCGGCGAGAAACTGGCGGGGGCCAAGCGCTCGCGCACGTTCTACCGCGGCGTGCAGATGGTGTTTCAGGACCCCTACGCCTCGCTGCATCCGCGCCAGACCATCGACCGGGTGCTGAGCGAGACGCTTGCCTTGCACGGTATCAAGGATGGGGTGGATGCGCGCATTGACCGGCTCTTGGAACAGGTGGGTCTGGGCGGCGGCTTCCGCTTCCGTTACCCGCACCAGCTGTCGGGCGGGCAGCGGCAGCGCGTCGCCATCGCGCGGGCCTTGGCGCCCGAGCCCAAGGTGCTGCTGCTGGATGAGCCGACCTCGGCGCTTGATGTGTCGGTGCAGGCCGAGATCCTCAACCTGCTGTCGGACCTGCGCGCCGAGTTCGGCCTGACCTATCTGATGGTCAGCCACGATCTTGGGGTCATCGGCCATATGTGCGACCGCGTGGCGGTCATGCAGAAGGGCGAGATCGTCGAGACGCTGGAAGTGGAGGCGATGCGCAACCTGCGGGCCGAGCATCCCTACACCCGCCACCTCCTCGACAGCGCGCTGCGCTCGTCCGGGCATGAGGGGATGGCCGAAGCGAGCTGATCGCCGCCAGACTGACGAAAGCGCCGCCCTGCTGACTGCCGGGCGGCGCTTTTTCGTTGGTGAAGGCGCGTGTGCCTCAGCCCGGCTGGGTGAGAATGATCGCGCCACGCTCGGTGGCCACAATAGTGTGTTCGTATTGCACGACCGGGGCGCAGGGTTCGGCGTAGAGCGTCCAGCCATCCTCGCCGTCGCTGGCCCAGAGCCCGCCGGTGGAGAGGAAGGGCTCGACGGTCAGCACCAGCCCCTTGTCGATCCGGCGGCGGTCGCTGCGGTTTGGCCAGGTTGCGATCTCTTCGGGATACTCGTGCAGAGAGCGCCCGACACCGTGGCTGGCGAGGTTGCGGATCAGCGTATAGCCGCGCTCATCGGCGAACTTGCCAATGGCGTTGCCGATCCCGGCCAGTGGCTTGCCCTCGGCGACCTGACCGATGCCGATCTGCATGGCGCGCTTGCCATCGCGGCACAGCTTGTCGAGCAGCGGATGCGCGGGCCCGACGCGGTAGCTGGCGCCAGTGTCGGCAAAGAAACCATCTTTCGAAGCAGAGACGTCGATGTTCACCAGATCGCCCTGCGCGATGATCCGCTCGCCGGGGATGCCATGGGCGATCTCTTCGTTCACGCTGATGCAGGTGGCGCCGGGGAAATCATAGGCCGACTGCGGCGCGGATTCGGCGCCGTGCCGTTCGAGGAAGGCGCGGCCGATCTCGTCGAGTTCGCGCGTGGTCATGCCCGGTTCCATGGCTTTTGCCATGGCGCGCAGCGTGTTGGCGACGATCCGGCCGATATCTTTCAGCCCGTCGAGCTCATCTTCTTGGGTGATCGTCATGCGGGGCGCTCCCGTTTTGCGTGAGCGCGCACCATATAGCTGCCCACGGGGAATGTCAGCGCGTGAAATGAAAGAGGGGCCGGCCCCCGCGCGATGGCAGAGACCGGCCCCCAATGGTCCGGCGCGAGGGAGGGCCGCGCCGGGGGAGGATGGCTGGATCAGCGGCCGTTCTTCTCGCGCCATGCTTCGAAGAGAGGTCCGAACTTCTCTTCGTTGACGCGCGGGTAGAGACCGATGATCGGCTCGCCGGCCTTGACCTGCTCGACCACGAAATCCTCGTAGGCGGTCATTTCCTTGGCCTCGGCGGCAACCTCTTCGGCCATATGCGCCGGGATCACGATGACGCAGTCGGCGTCGCCGACGATGATGTCACCGGGGAAAACCGGCGCATCGCCGCAGCCGATCGGCTCGTTGATCGCGATGGCCTCGTTGTTGGTGAGGTTGGTCGGGCTCGACGGGCGGGTGTGATAGGCCGGGATGTCGAGCTCGGCGATCACCGCCGCATCGCGGAAGCCGCCATCAGTCACCACGCCAGCACCGCCGCGCATCATCAGGCGGGTGATCAGAATGTCACCCGAAGAGGCGGCATTGGCCTGCTTGCGGCTGTCCATCACCAGAACGCTGCCTTCCGGGCAGGTCTCGATCGCCACGCGCTGCGGGTGCTCGGGGTTGCGGAACTCGGTGAGCTGGTTGCGGTCTTCACGGGCGGGCATGTAGCGCAGGGTGAAGGCGGGGCCGACCATGTTCTTGCCCTTCCAGCCGACCGGGTGCACGCCCTGGATCACCTGGTTGCGCAGGCCGCGCTTGAAGAGCGCGGTGGCCAGCGTCGCGACGGACACATCCATCAGAATGTC
Source organism: Salipiger sp. CCB-MM3 (assembly GCF_001687105.1). Classification (NCBI taxonomy): domain Bacteria; kingdom Pseudomonadati; phylum Pseudomonadota; class Alphaproteobacteria; order Rhodobacterales; family Roseobacteraceae; genus Salipiger; species Salipiger sp. CCB-MM3. The sequence goes on along the minus strand of NZ_CP014599.1, from coordinate 112,714 downwards.
ACGGGTTTCGGGATTCATCGAGTTCTCCTCCAGTAAATCGGGGGCCCGGTCCGCAGGGGGCAAGAAGACGGACCGGGCAAAGTTTCGCGTCAGGCGAGGTCCTCGGGCAGCACGGCGCCGGGGATGTTCTGGTAGCAGACCGGCCGCAGGAAGCGGCGGATCGACAGCGTGCCGACCGAGGTCGCGCCGAAGTTGGTGGAGGCCGGGTAGGGGCCGCCGTGGACCATTGCTTCGCAGACCTCGACGCCGGTGGGGAAGCCGTTGGCCAGCACGCGGCCCGCCTTACGCTCCAGCACCGGCAGCAGCGCGCGGGCGGCATCTGCATCGCCGTCGTCCATATGCAGCGTCGCGGTGAGCTGGCCTTCGAAGCCCTTGGCGAGCGTGACCATCTCGTCGACGTCCGAGACCCGGACCACAAGGCCGAGCGGGCCGAAGACTTCTTCCCCCAGCGCGTGATCCTGCAGGTAGTTCGCGGCGTCGGTCTCATAGAGGTTCGGCGAGGCCGACCGCGGGCCGCTCTCAGTGGTCAGCAGCGGACGCACCGCGTTGCGGCCATCGAAGCGGTCCTTGCCAGAGCGATAGGCGCCCGCGATGCCCTCGGTGAGCATGACCTGCGGCGCGGCCTTTTCCAGCGCGGCGCGCGCGGCCTCGACAAAGGCATCGCCTTCGGCGCCGGTGCCGACCACGGCGATGCCGGGGTTGGTGCAGAACTGGCCCGCGCCCATGGTCAGCGAGCCCGCCCAGCCGGTGCCGATCTCGGTGCCGCGCGCCTTGGTGGCTTCGGGCAGCACGAACATCGGGTTCACCGAGCCCAGTTCGCCGAAGAAGGGGATCGGAACCTCACGCTGCGCGCAGAGGTCGAACAGCGCACGGCCACCGCCGAGCGAGCCGGTGAAGCCCACGGCGTTGATCAGCGGGTGTTGCACCAGCGCCTGACCGACCTGACGGTTGCCGCCTTGGATCAGCGAGAAGACACCCTTGGGCATGCCGCAGCTTTCGATGGCGGCGGCAACGGCTTCGGCGACGATCTCGCCGGTGCCGGGGTGGGCGGAGTGGCCCTTGACCACGACCGGGCAGCCGGCGGCCAGCGCGGCGGCGGTGTCACCGCCTGCGGTGGAGAAGGCGAGCGGGAAGTTCGATGCGCCGAAGACGGCGACCGGGCCGATCGGGCGCTGCACCATGCGCAATTCGGGGCGCGGCAGCGGCTGGCGGTCGGGCAGGGCGGCATCGACGCGCACGTCGAGGTAGTCGCCCTTGCGGATGTGCTCGGCGAAGAGACGCAGCTGGCCGGTGGTGCGGCCGCGCTCACCCTGCAGGCGCGCTTCGGGCAGGCCGGTTTCCTGACTGCCGATTTCGGTGATCGCCTCGCCGCGCGCTTCGATCTCGTCGGCGATGGCCTCGAGGAATTTCGCGCGGGTTTCGCGGCTGGTGTAGCCATAGGTCCAGAAGGCGTCTTCAGCGGCCTTGCAGGCCTGATCGACCAGCTCGGGCGTGCCGACAGAGAACGCGTGCACCGGGCCGGTGGCGGGTTCGGAGGAGAATTGCGCCTCGGTGGCGATCCACTCACCTGCGATCAGGTGCTTGCCATGCGGGGTGAAGATCGGGGTCGTGCCGTCCATGGGGAAAGGTCCTTTCGGGGGCAGAGGGAAACTTGGGGGAGGGGCGCCGGTGCGGCGCCCCGAAAGGCGGATCAGATCAGGCCGTTGGTCTTGAGGAAGACCTGCAGCTTGTCCTGCTGCGCCGGGGTCAGCGGCCATGCCGAGGGCGGGCGGGTCGCGCCGCAGTCAAAGCCTGTGGCCTGCAGCGCGGCCTTCACGCCGGTGACATTAGTGCCGTTGAGCTCTTCGGCGCGGATGTCCTCGAAGGCCTGCATCTCGCCGATCAGGCGGTTGGCCTCGGCATAATCCGACGCTTCGAGCGCGGCGTGGATCGCCAGCGAACGCTCCGGCCAGACGTTGATCAGGCCGGAGGTGAAGCCACGCGCGCCCACCGCATAGAAGGTCGGTGCCCAGACCTCGGCAAGACCGCCGACCCAAGTGATCGAGGGATCGCAGGCAGCCTTGGCGGCGGCGAGCTTCTGCGGGTTCGGGGTGGCCCATTTCACGCCCTTCACACCCGGCACGGCGCAGAGATCGGCGATGGCGCCGGTCCCAATCGCGTCGTTGCGCAGGTAGAGCATCATCGGCAGCCCGCCCGAGGCGTCGGCGATGGCCTTGACGTAATCCACCGTGCCGCGCGGCGCCACGAAGGGATCGGGCGGCTGGTGGATCATCAGCGCGGTGGCGCCTGCCTCGGCGCTGGCTTTGGCCAATGCGCAGGCGTCGCGGATGCCGCGGCCGATGCCCGCCAGCACCGGGGCGCGGCCGTCCACCATGGCGCAGACCTCGCGCGCCATGGTGCAGGCTTCGTCGGTGGTCAGCGCGTAGAACTCGCCGGTGTTGCCATTGACCACGGGCATATGCAGCCCGGCGCCAAGCGCGCGGTCGATGATCGGCGAGAGCTTGGCCGGGGCAATCTCGCCCGCCTCGTCATAGGGGGTGACGAGGATGCCGGAAATGCCGGCGAGGGCGGTATCGAGATCGAGCATATGTGTCTCCTCAGAAAATGTCGGGCTCGCCCGCGGTGCGGCCGAAATCGCGTTCGAGGTAATCAAAGTCGCAGCCTTTGTCGGCCTGCGTCACATGGCGCGAGAACATGTAGCCCCAGCCCCGTTCGAAGCGCGGTTCCGGCGGCGTCCATGCGGCCTTGCGGCGGGCGATCTCTTCTTCGTCCACCATCATGTCGAGGCTGCGGTTGGGCAGGTCGAGCCGCACGATGTCGCCGGTTTTCAGCAGCGCCAGCGGGCCGCCGACAAAGCTTTCAGGTGCGACGTGCAGCACGCAGGCGCCGTAAGAGGTGCCGGACATCCGCGCGTCAGAGATGCGCAGCATATCGCGGTGGCCCTGTTTGATCAGCGCCTTGGGGATCGGCAGCATGCCCCACTCGGGGAAGCCCGGACCGCCCTGCGGACCGGCATTGCGCAGCACCAGCACGTGATCGGGGGTGACGTCGAGGTTTTCGTCGTCGATCGCCGCCTTCATCTCGGGGTAGCTGTCGAAGACCAGCGCCGGACCTTCGTGCACATGGTACTTGGGATCGCAGGCCGCCGGTTTGATCACCGCGCCATCGGGGCAGAGGTTGCCGCGCAGCAGTGCCAGCGAGCCCTCGTGGTAGACCGGGTTCGACAGCGGACGGATCACGTCGTCGTTGAACACCTGCGCGCTTTCGATCTCTTCACCCAGGCTGCGCCCGGTGACGGTGACGCAGGAAGTGTCGAGCATGTCCTCCATCTGCTTCATCAGCGCCCGCAGACCGCCTGCATAGAAGAAGTCTTCCATCAGGTAGTCCTTGCCCGAGGGGCGGACGTTGGCGATCAGCGGGGTGACCCGGCCAAGCGCGTCGAGATGGTCCAGCGTCAGATCGACCCCGGCGCGGCGCGCCATGGCGATCAGGTGGACCACCGCGTTGGTCGAGCAGCCGGTGGCCATGGCGACCTTGGCGGCGTTCTGCACCGAGGCGGGGGTGATGATCTGATCGGGGGTCATGTCCTCCCAGACCATATCGACCACGCGGCGTCCGCAGTCGGCGCCCATGCGCTGGTGGCCCGAGTCCGACGCGGGGATCGACGAGGCGCCGGGCAGCGTAAGGCCCATGGCGTCGGTGATCGCGGTCATCGTCGAGGCGGTGCCCATGGTCATGCAGGTGCCCGCCGAGCGCGCGATGCCGCCCTGAAGGCCAAGCCATTCCTCATCGGTGATATTGCCGGCGCGGCGCTCGTCCCAGTATTTCCAAGCGTCCGAGCCGCTGCCGAGGATCTTGCCCGCGTAGTTGCCGCGCAGCATCGGGCCAGCGGGCAGGTAGATGAACGGAACGCCCGCCGAGATGGCGCCCATCACGAGGCCCGGCGTGGTCTTGTCGCAGCCGCCCATCAGCACCACTCCGTCGAGCGGGTGAGCGCGGATCTGCTCTTCGGTCTCCATCGCAAGCATGTTGCGGTAGAGCATGGAGGTCGGCTTGTTGAAGCTCTCGTCCACCGACAGCGCGGGCATTTCAACCGGAAGGCCGCCCGCCTGCAGCACGCCGCGCTTCACGTCTTTGACGCGCTCGGGGAAGTGGCTGTGGCAGGAGTTGAGTTCCGACCATGTGTTCAGGATGCCGATGATCGGCTTATCGCGGAATTCCTCTTCGGAATATCCAAGCTGCATCATCCGCGAACGGTGTCCGAAGCTGCGAAGATCGTCAGGGGCGAACCAGCGCGCGCTGCGCAGTTGCTCCGGGGTCTTGCGTGGCTTTTGCGACATGATTCTCCTCCGTCTCATCGCGGTCACTTGCCGATGATGTATGCGCATACATAAAGAGACGTCAAGCAATTCACGGTGATTTAACTGTGAAATTAACTTTTAGCAGAAATCCTTGACAGACGGCCTGCGAATGTGGTCTTGAGCTATGTATGCGCTTTCATAGCGTATGGCCACGACATCCGGGTGCGAGACAGGAGACCGCCCGGTCAGTAGAAGCCGGCCGCTCAGCGGCCCATCGGGAGGAAACGATGAAATTTACCCGCAGAACCCTTCTTGCCGCCGTTTCGGCTGCGGCCATGGTTGCAGCTCCGCTCGCCGCAGAGGCGCAGAACCTGCCGCGCAACATGCGCATGGTGATTGGCTCGAAATCCACGGGCGGTGACACCTACCAGAACTCGGCCATCGTTGCCGAGGCGCTGTCCGAAAAGCTGGGCATCAACATCAAGGTCGACGCCGTCGGCGCGTCCGAGGCGTTCAAGGCGCTCGGCCGTGACAAGCGTGGCACCACGATCATGATCTTCCATGACCAGAGCTACCTCGGCAATCTCTATGGCGTCAGCGGCTACGACGATCCCTTCGCCAACTACGCGGTCGGCCCGACCGTGGCGATCAACCCCGGCAACGCCTACCTCGTGCCCGCCGACAGCCCGTATCAGTCGATGGAAGACATCCTTGCGGCGGCAGAGGCTGGCACCCGCGTGCGCGTCGCCATCCAGCCGGGCGGTGTGTCGGAGATCGGGTTCTCGGCGATGAAAAACGCCGCCAAGCTGCGCGCTCCGGGCTCGGAAGAGAACATCGTCGCGGTGAACACCGGCTCGCAGTCGGACAAGAACCAAGCGATGTGGGACGATCTGGCCGATGTGATCAACGGTTCGATCCAGGCCAACGAGCAGTTCACCCAGCTCGACCCGTCGGACGAGAAGGCGATGCGCTTCGTGTGGATCACCGCGCGCCCCGCAACGCTCGAGCAGGCCCCCGAGGCCGGCATGGGCGGCACCACCCGCGACGACATGCTGAGCTTCGCCAGCCCCGAGACCTCGGTGCCGGTGAGCGACAGCGCGGACTTCACCTTCGACAAGGAATTCTTCTTCCTGTTCAACAAGGACATGGACCCCGAAGTGATCGACGCCATCGACGGTGCGCTGGCCGAGATCTTCGAGGAAGGGAAAATTCAGGAGCGTCAGAAGGAAGCCTTCTTCATCCCGAACTACCTTTCGACCGAAGATGCCCAAGCGCATCTGAACGAGAAGCGCGACACCTATAAGAAGGTGATCGAGGACATCTCGTCCGGGTCCTGATAGCCAGATGACATTCGGTTCGGCCGGGCCGCGCCCGGCCGGACCCACTGACAAAAGCTACCCATAGGGAGGACCCAATGGGCGACCTTACCCGTGTGACCATCGACTTTCAGACGTCACACCTGATTTTCCCCACCATCATCGCGATCGTCCTTGGCCTGCTTGGCCTTGCCATCGTCATCCGCGACCGGGCGCGCATCGCCGCGGCGGGCAGCTACTGGCGCGCCTCGTGGTCGGCGATGGACAAGCCGCGCTTCCTTGGCGCGCTGGCGCTGACGCTGCTTTACTTCTCGCTGATGGTTCCGGTGGGTGACATCTGGCCGAACACCGGCCTTGGCTTCCTGCTGTGCTCGATCCCCTATGTGCTGGCGACCGGCATCCTGTTCATGCACGAGCGGGGGTTCCGTCAAATCCTGCCGCTGCTGATCGTCGCGCTGGTCGGGCCGACCTTCGTGTGGTGGCTGTTCACCTATCCCCTCTTCCTGACTTTGCCCTGAGGTCCGACCCATGTTCGAGATCCTTACCCCGCTTTTCGTCTCGCTGATCGTCGGCGGCACACTTGTCGGCATCATCTTCGGGGCGATCCCCGGCATGACCGCCACCATGGCCGTTGCCGTCTGCCTGCCGCTCACCTATTCGCTGGGCCTCGAGAACGGGCTGGCGCTGCTGCTCGGCCTCTATGTCGGCGGCATTTCGGGCGGCCTCGTGCCCGCCATTCTGCTGGGCATTCCCGGCACGCCAAGCTCTATCACCACAACCTTCGACGGCTATCCAATGGCCCAGAGGGGCGAGGGCGAGAAGGCGCTGCGCATCGGCATCGTCGCCTCGCTGGTCGGTGGCCTCATCTCGCTGCTGGTGCTCGACCTCTTCGCGCCGACGCTGGCCGATTTCGCCATCAAGTTCTCCTACGTCGAGAAGTTCCTGATCATCTTCTTCGCGCTCACCGTCATGGCGGCGCTGTCCTCGGACATGCTGCTGGGTATCTTCTCGGGCGTGCTGGGGATCTTCATCAGCCTGATCGGCACCTATGACATCTCGCGCGGGGGCAATGGCGAGCTGCGCCTCGTGCCGCCGGGGACTGAATATTGGCTGGAAAGCGGCTTCTCGCTGCTGCCCGTGCTGATCGGCCTCTTCGGTCTTGCGGCCATCCTCGAGCAGGCCGAGATCGGCGTGCCCAAGGGCCATTCGACCAAGGACATCAACGTCGGCAAGCACTCGCGCTTCTCCTTCGGGATCTTCAAGGGCCAGAGCATCAACCTCGTGCGCTCGTCGCTGATCGGCACCTTCATCGGCATCCTGCCCGGCGTTGGCGGCTCGGCGGCGTCGATCATCAGTTACACCAATGCCAAGACCTTCTCGAAGCGCCCTGGCAACTTCGGCAAGGGCGAGCCGGCGGGGATCATGGCGTCTGAGGCGGGCAACAACGGCCTGACCGGCGGCGCGCTGGTGCCGCTGCTCTCGCTGGGTATTCCGGGGGACTCGACGACGGCGCTGCTCATTGGTGCGTTCACCCTGCAGGGCATTCAGGTGGGTCCGCTGTTCATTGGCAACAACCCGGGCACCTGGGACGCGATGATCATCGCCATGCTGATCGCCAATATCGCCATGTTCGCCATGATGTATTTCGCCATCCGCTACTTTGCGCTGGTGGTGACGATCCCCAAGCACATCCTCTTCCCCGTCATCCTGATGATGTGCGTGATCGGCGCCTATACGATCAACTACGGCATCATGTTCGACGTCTGGACGCTGTTGATCTTCGGGGTTCTGGGCTGGCTCTTCACCAAGCTGCGGCTCGAGGTTGCGCCCTTCATCATCGGCTTCATCCTTGGCCCGTCCGCCGAGATCTACTTCATCAAGAGCCTCGAGAGCTTTGGTGACGCGACGATCTTTTTCACCAAGAGCTGGATTGCCGTGGTTCTGTGGATCCTCATCGCAGGATCGGTTGCAGGCGCCGCGCTGATGGCGAAAAAGAAGAAAGAGATCACGGACGAGGCAGTCTGAGGCTTGCGCCCGGACCGCCGCTGACAGAAAGTTGCGCGCGATGGGCGAGGAGCAGGAAAAAAAACCGCGGGCCAGCCGAAAAGGTCAGGGCCGCGGCGTCACCATGGAGGCGGTGGGCAGGCTGGCGGGCGTCAGTCAGGTCACCGTCTCTCGTGCGTTGTCGGACCCGTCGAAAGTGTCGCCCGCAACGCTTGCGAAGATCAAGGAAGCCATCGCGCAGACGGGCTTTGTGCCCAATGCGCTGGCCGGGGCGCTGGCGACCAGCAAGTCGATGCTGATCTCGGCGCTGGTGCCGTCGATCACCAACATCGTCTACTCCTCGATGGTGAAGGCCTTCTCGGAAGAGATGCGCGAGGAGGGGTATCAGATCCTGCTTTCGGAAACCGGCTTTGGACCCGAGGACGAGGAAAAGCTGATCTCCGCACACCTGTCGCGGCGGCCCGACGCGATGTTCCTCACCGGCATCCACCACTCGGCGCAGGCGCGGCGGATGCTGCTGGGGGCCGAGATCCCGGTGGCCGAGGTCTGGGATATCACCGACAGCCCGATCGACTTCTGCGTCGGCTTCAGCCACGTCGAGACCGGCCGCGCCGTCGCCGAGTTCGCGTGGAATGCGGGCTACCGGACGGTTGGCACCGTCTCTGCCGGGGACGAGCGTGCCCGCCGCCGCAGCGAGGCCTTCGTGCAGGAATGGCAAAAGCATGTCCCCGGCGACGTGCCGCGCGCGCTCTTCGACGCGCAGGCGTCGCTGGCCAATGGCCGCGCGGCGCTGCGGCAGCTGCTCGAACAGGGCTTCACCGGCGGGCTGATCCAATGCTCGTCCGATCTGCTGGCGCATGGCGTCATGGTCGAGGCGCAGGCGCAGGGGTTTGACGTGCCGGGGCAGATCGCCGTGGTCGGCTTCGGCGATCAGGAATTTGCGGCCTCGGTCGAGCCGGGAATCACCACGGTGCGGGTCGATATGGCCGCCTTCGGGCGCGCCGCAGCCCAAAGCATGCTGGCGCGCCTGCGCGGTGACAAAGACGGGTCTTCGGTCATCGACCTCGGCTTTGAGGTGGTGCGGCGCGGCTCCGCCTGAGAGCCGCGCGCCTTTAGGAACGCTCGGTCACGGATCATCCTGCGCCGCGTCGATCACCAGCAGCAGCCGGGTCTCGCCGCTGCCGTCGATCGGCGGCGAGCGATGGACCAGCCCGCAGGGCAGATCGCCGGGCCAGAGCCGTCCGCGGAACAGGCCCACCGCGCCCGCCTGCATCTGGTGCACCTGCTTCGGCGCGCCCGCTTCGCTGGCAAGCCCATATTGCGTGCCCGCGCCGCGATAGGTGCAAAGCAGCCGGGCCGGCACATAGTCCACATGGAACTTGCTGCAGGCATTGCCGCGCACCACGTCGAGCCGGATCTGCAGCGCGTCCTGCCCGGTGATGCGCGAGAACTCGGCGGCAAGCCGGGCGACGTCCTGTGCCAGAAGCGCCTGTCCGGCGTCTGCCCCGCTGCGCGCAGCTCTGCAGGCACCTTGCACCAGATCCGCGACGCCGCGCAGCGGGGCGCTGGCGCGCAGCGCAGGAAGGCAGCCGTCGGGTAAAGCGTCCAGCCACTGGCTGAAAAGCGGCGGCAGGCGGCGCTGCCAGATCGCGGCGGCGCAGCCGGGCCGGTGCAGGTCGCGCAGGACCTCCACCGAGCCGCCCTCGACCACATCGCAGGCCGCTGCGCCTCTGGTGAGGTCCAGCATCACGCCGCCTGCGGCGCGCGCCGCCAGCCGGGGAAGGGGTCGGGCAGGTCCTGCCATTGGTGCGGCGCGAAGCTGACCTCGTCGCCCACCAGAGCCGCATCGAGCGCGGCGCAGATCGCCGCCTTGTCCATGCCGGAGCCAATGAACACCAGCTCCTGCCGCCGGTCGCCAAAGGGCTCGCGCCAGTGCTGCTTGAGATAGGCCACCGCCTGCGGATGATCGGGCCAGCGCTCCTGCGGCACCGTGGCCCACCACATGCCCATCGGCTTGACGCTGCTCAGCGCTCCGGCCAGCGAGTATTCGGCGAGCCAGTCGGGACGGGTGGCGATCCAGAAATGCCCCTTGGCGCGGATCACCCCCGGCAGATCGCCGTTCAGCACGTCGTGGATCTTTTGCGGGTGGAACGGTCGCCGCGCCCGGTAGACGAAGGACGAGACGCCGTACTCCTCGGTCTCGGGCACGTGGTCGGCAAAGCCGTAAAGCTCCTTGGCCCACATCGGGTGCAAATGCGCCTTGTCGAAATCAAAGAGCCCGGTGCCCATGATGCGATCAGAGGCGACCTTGCCGTAATCGGTCTCGACGATCTGCGCATCAGGGTTGAGCGAGACGACGATCTTGCGCGCCGCGTCCACCCGCTCGGGGCCTGCGTCGCTGACCTTGTTGAGCACCACCACATCGGCGAACTCGATCTGGTCGACCAGCAGATCGACCAATGTGCGGTCATCCTCGTCACCAAGGCTCTCGCCGCGGTCGCGGATAAAGTCGTGGCTGGAATAGTCCTTCAGCAGGTTCACCGTGTCGACGACCGTGACCATCGTGTCGAGCCGGGCGATGTCCGACAGGCTCTCGCCGAACTCGTCGCGGAAGTCGAAGGTGGCGGCCACGGGCAGCGGCTCGGCGATGCCGGTGCCCTCGATCAGCAGGTAGTCAAAGCGGCCCTCATCGGCGAGCCGCCGCACCTCCAGCAGCAGATCGTCGCGCAGGGTGCAGCAGATGCAGCCGTTGCTCATTTCGACCAGCTTTTCCTCGGTGTGGCTGAGGTCGGCCCCGCCGTCGCGCACCAGATCGGCGTCGATGTTGACCTCGGACATGTCGTTGACGATGACCGCGACGCGGCGGCCTTCGCGGTTGTTGAGCACGTCGTTCAGGAGCGTGGTCTTCCCGGCTCCGAGAAAGCCCGAGAGGACGGTGACGGGCAGGCGGGTATCCTTGGCTGGCATTGGGCTCTCCATTTTCTATATTGCAATGTTATATCATAACAATGTAAAGATTCCAGCCGCCGCCTGCAAGCCGGATTCCGGATCCAGGTCGGAGCTCAATGGAAGCGGCGGCCCGAAAATTGAAGAGACGTAGGGGCTTACCAATGTTGAAAACCTATCTCGGGGCCAGCGCGCTCGCGCTGTTTGCCTCAGCGGCGGGGCAGCGCGCCCATGCCGATAAAGACCGCACCGCGTGGAGGATCTTCGTTGCCGATCAGGCCAGCGGCGCGGTGACAGCGCTCGATCTGGACAGGCCGGAACATCGCTGGAGCTTCACCCTGACCGGCCCGTCAAAGCTTTATGCTTCGCCCTCGGGCGAAGCGGTGATCGCGGTACAATCCGATGACGACCGAGTGGATTTCCTGCGCAGCGGCATCGCGCTTGAAGGTCATGGCGATCATTCGGATATCGCGGTGACCGAGCCTCGGCTGATGGACGCGCATCTGACCGGGCTGCGGCCCTTCCACGTGGTGACCCACGGCCATGAGACCGCGATCAACTTCGACAAAGGCGGCTATGCTGCGTTCATCGCCGAGGGCGATCTGCTGGATGGTGTGCTTGGGGTTGAAGAATTTGCGCAGAACCGCGCGCATCACGGGTTTGCCGCACCTCTGGGCGATTTGATCATCAGTTCCGTCGCCTCCGAGGCGGTGGTGGAGGAGGGCAGCGCTCCGCCGCGCATCGGCATAGCCGCCTATGACACAAGCGGCGCGCAGATTGGCGAGGTGCAGATCTGCACCGATCTGCATGGAGAGGCGTTCTCGGGCAGCTATTTGCTGGCGGGCTGCAAAGAGGGCGTGATTGCGTTGAGCGAAGCCGGGGACGCGGCCGAGTTCACCATGCTGCCCTATCCTGAGGACTTCCCGGAAGCACACACCGGTACGCTGCTCGGTTCGAAGGCAATGCAGGTCTTCCTCGGCAACTACGGCAAGGACGCGGTGGTGATCATCGACCCCACCACCGAGCCTCATTTCACCCGCGTCGAGTTGCCGTTCCGGCGGGTGGACTTCATTCTCGATCCGGCAAAGCCACAATGCGCCTACATCCTCACCGAGGACGGCACGCTGAGCAGGCTGAACATGCTCTCGGCACAGCTTGAGGCCTCGGCCCGCGTCACCGAGCCCTATTCGATGGACGGTCACTGGCGCGATCCGCGTCCGAGGCTCGCCGTCGCGGGGGACCGCATCGTGCTGACCGATCCGAACACGGGGCTGCTGCGGGTGGTCGATCCGGAAAGCCTCGAAGAGATCGCGACCATTGCTGTCGCGGGGTTGCCCTACAACATCCTCGCGGTGGGAGGCAGCGGGTTGACCCATTGAGGGCCGACACCTGTGCTTTAAGCGCAAAAGAAAACGGGCCCAAGGGCCCGTTTTTCGTGTCGCGATGCGCCTTTCGCAAAGGGCGGCGCGGCGATTACATGCCGCGGATCATGCCGCCGTCGACGCGGATCATCGAGCCGGTGACGTAAGCCGCCTGCGCCGAGCACAGGAAGGTGACCATGGCGCCGAATTCTTCGGGCGTGCCGTAGCGGCCCGCGGGGATGGTCTTGCGGCTGGCTTCTTGCACCGCGTCGAGCGAGGCGCCGGACTTCTCGGCCTTGATCCCGTCGAGCTGCGCCAGACGGTCGGTGGCGATGCGCCCCGGCAGCACCATGTTGACGGTCACGCCTTTGTCGGCAACCTCGGCGGCCAGCGTCTTCGACCAGCCCGCAACCGCGCCGCGCACGCCGTTCGACAGCGCGAGGTTGGGGATCGGCTGGACGATGCCCGACGAGCCGATGGTGACCACGCGGCCCCAGCCCTTCTCGATCATCCCCGGCAGCGCGGCATCGGTGATCGCGAAGATCGGCGCGGCCATCGCCTCGAAGGCGGCCTGCCAGGCTGCGGTGCTCTGGCCTTTGGCGGGGCCCGCGGCGGGGCCGCCGCAGTTGTTCACCAGTATGTCGACCGGCTGCGCGGCGAGCCGTTCGATCAGCGCCGCGACGCTCGCTGCATCCGACAGGTCGAGCTTGACGCCTTCCATGCCCTCGACGGGCGCGTCGCCGCTGCGCGAGGCGGCGATCACATGCGCGCCTTCCTGCGCCAGAAGTGTTGCGCTTGCAGCGCCAAGGCCGCGGCTTGCGCCGAGCACCAGCGCGGTCTTGCCGCTCAGTCCCAGATCCATCAGTTCAGCTCCTTCAGTCGTTTGTCCTGCCGGGCGAGCAGACGCTCGACCTCGGCGATGGCCTCGGGCGCAAGGCCCGCGCCCGGCGCGCGCAGCGCCGCCGAGGCAATGGCCCCGCGCTTTTGCAGCACGTATTTGCGCACCGCCAGCCCGGCGCCGGGCTGCTGCTCGTAGCGCACCAGCGGCAGGTAGGCGTCAAAGATGTCCTGTGCCCGGTCCATCTCGCCGGTGCCGGCCAGCTGCACCACGTCTGCCAGCATTTCGGGAAAGCCGAAACCCGTCATCGCGCCGTCAGCACCGCGCGCCATCTCTTCGGGCAGGAACACCCCGCCGTTGCCGCAGAGGATCGAGATCCGGCGGCGGCCTTTGGTCTCGGCGCGGCGCAGCTTGCTGATCTTGGCAAGGCCCGGCCAGTCCTCATGCTTGAGCATCACCACCTGCGGCACCTCGTCGATGATCTGGCCCAGCACCTCATCCGAGATATGCACGCCGGTCGCCAACGGGAAATCCTGCAGCACGATGGGCACTTCCTTGCCCAGCGTGCGCGCGACCTGAGCGAAATAGCCAAGCGTCTGCGGGTCGGTCTTGAGGCTGCCCGGCGTGGTCACCATGCAGCCCGCCGCGCCCATGTCCATCACCGCTTTGCCCAGCTCGCCAATCGCGGCAAGGCCCGGGGCCGAGACGCCAACCACCACCGGCTTGCCCGCGGCGCGCTTGATCACCCGCTCGGCGACGGCGCGGCTCTCGGCCTGCGTCAGCTTCGGCGCTTCGCCCATCATGCCAAGGATGGTCAGCCCGTCGGCGCCCTTCTCGAAGTAGAAATCCACCACCCGGTCGAGACTGTCCCAATCGATCTCACCACTGTCGGTGAAGGGCGTGACGGAGATGACGTAAACGCCGCGGGCGTCGGAGGTGAGCAGGGTCATTTCAGGAAACCTCGGGTGGGGCGGTGAAAAGGCCGGCCGCGACGATCTGCGCGGCCGGTGTTGTCTTATGCCGGGCGTCAGGCCGGGACGGCAAGCTGCAGCGTCTCGAGCGCCGCGATGGCGCGCTGCATCGCCTCTTCGAGCCGCGCGTCGTCGAGCGCATAGGCGAGCCGCAGATAGCCCGGCGTGCCGAAGGCCGATCCGGGCACCACGCCGATGCGGCCCGCGGTCAGCAGGAAGTCGGCGACGTCCATGTCGCTCTCGATCACCTTGCCCTCGGGGGTGCGGGCGCCAAAAAGGCCGGTGCAATCGGGGAAGACGTAGAAGCTGGCGGGCGGGGTTGCGCAGGTGATGCCGGGCATCTTGCCGATGGCGGCGATCACCATGTCGCGGCGGGCCTTCAGCCGGGCATTGCGCTCGGGCAGGAAGTCGGCGGGCGCGGTCAGCGCGGCGACGGTGGCGGCCTGCGAGATCGCCGAGGGGTTTGAGGTGCTCTGCGATTGTAGGATGTCCATCGCGCGCACCAGCCATTCCGGCCCGGCCGCATAGCCGAGGCGCCAGCCGGTCATCGCGTAGCCCTTCGACACGCCGTTCACCGTCAGGATGCGGTCCGCCAGCTCGGGCGCGACCGCTGCGGGCGTGGCAAAGCTGCCCTCATGCACCACCAGCTCGTAGATGTCGTCGGCCATGATCAGCGTGTGGTGATCGGCCAGCACCTTGCACAGCGCGGCGATGTCGGCCTCGGAATAGAGCGCGCCGGTGGGGTTGTTCGGCGAGTTCAGCAGCACCCATTTGGTCTTGGGCGTCAGCGCGGCGGCCAGCGTCTCGGGGGTGAGCTTCCAGCCGTTCTCGGCGGTGCAGGGGGCGATCACCGGCGTGCCGCCAGCGAGGCTGACCATATCGGGGTAGCTGACCCAATAGGGCGCGGGGATGATCACCTCATCGCCCGCATCCAGCGTCGCCATCAGTGCGTTGAACACCAGCTGCTTGGCGCCATTGCCGGCGATGATCTGCGAGGGCTTGTAGCTCAGGCCGTTCTCGCGTTCGAACTTGGCGGCGATGGCAGCTTTCAGTTCGGGCGTGCCCGAGCTGGCGGTGTATTTGGTCTGCCCGCCTCGGATCGCGGCGATGCCCGCCTCGGCGATATGCTCGGGCGTGGCGAAGTCGAGCTCGCCTTGGCCGAGGCTGATGATGTCATGGCCCTCGGCCTTCATCTGCTGCAGCTTCAGCGCAAGTTCGATGGTCGGCGAGGGGCGTACGGCCGCCATGCGGCTGGCAAGGTACTGGGTCATGGGAGAGGTCCTGGAATGGCCGCGGCGGGCCGTTGAAAACAGCCCCGCGCCGGGGAGGACGGCGCGGGGCTGAATGGGAGGGATCAGGCGGGGGCGAGCGCGGTTGCGCGACGCGACGCGATATACTGCTCGCGCAGCTCGCGGGTCAGCGCGCCGGGGGCCCCGTCGCCGATCACCTCGCCATCGATGCGCACCACCGGCACGACGAAGTTGGTGGCCGAGGTGATGAAGGCCTCGCGGGCGTCGCGCGCCTCGTCGGGGGTGAAGGCGCGTTCCTCGATCTCGACGCCATGGCGCGCCGCCAGTTCGAGCACCGCGGCGCGGGTCACGCCCGGCAGCAGCGCATGCGACAGCTCGCGGGTGATGAGCTTGCCGTCCTTGCTGACGATATGCGCGGTGGCAGCGCTGGCCTCGGTGACGAAGCCGTCCTCATGAAGCCATGCGTCATCGGCGCCGCGCGACTTGGCTTCCATCTTTGCCATCGACGGGTAGAGCAGCTGCACGGTCTTGATGTCGCGGCGGCCCCAGCGCAGGTCGGGCAGCAGCGCGACCGAGATGCCGGTCTCGGCGGCGCGGTTCACCAGCACGTCCTTGGCTTGGGTGAACATCACCAGCGTCGGCTCGGTGCCCTCGGGCGGGAAGGCGAAGTCACGCTCGGCGACGCCGCGGCTGAGCTGCAGATAGATCAAGCCGCTCTTCATCTCGTTGCGCGCGACGATCTCGTGGTGCGCGGCCAGCAGCGCGTCATCGTCGAGCGGCAGCGTGAGGCCCAGTTCGGCGGCGGAGCGGCGCAGGCGCGCGGCGTGACCAGCATAGTCGAGCAGCGTGCCGTCGAGCACACAGGTCACTTCGTAGATGGCATCGCCCATCAAGAAGGCGCGGTCGAAGATCGACACTTTCGCGTCTTCTTCGGGCAGCCACTGGCCGTTGAGGTAGACAATTCGGGACATGGTTCAGGATCTTCCGGGAGCAGCAAAGGGAGCGATGGTGACGCCGTTCTCTTCCAGCGACTTGCGCAGGGCGGCGGCGATCTGCGGGGCACCGGCGGTGTCGCCGTGGATGCACAGCGTGGCGGGCTCCACCGGCAGGCGCTTGCCGCCAGTGGTGGGGATACGCTTGTTCAGCACCATTTCCAGCACCTGCTCGGTGCTTTGGGCGATGTCGTGGATCACCGCGCCGGGCTGGCTGCGCGGGGTCAACTCGCCCGCATCGGTGTAGCTGCGATCGGCGTAGATCTCGCAGGCAACGCGCAGACCGGCCTTCTCGGCTGCCGTGTAGGTCTCGGAGTAGGGCAGCGAGACGTAAATCAGCGAGGGGTCCACCGCGGCGACGGCGCGGGCGCAGACGGCGGCCAGTTCGGGGTCGGTCGCGGCCATATTGCCAAGCGCGCCATGTGTCTTCACATGGGTCATCGGATGGCCCTCGGCCTCGGCCATGCCCTGCATCGCGGCGATCTGGTAGATCAGCTGCGCCTCGAGATCCTCGGGCCGTTCGCCCGAAATGCGGCGGCGCCCGAAGCCATAGAGGTCCATGAACGAGGGATGCGCGCCCACCGCCACGCCCGCCGCCTTGGCAAGCTGGATGGTGCGGCGCATGACCACCGGGTCACCGGCGTGAAAGCCGCAGGCGACATTGGCGGTTGTCACGGTTTCGAGCATCTTCGCGTCGTCGCCGATGGAATAGGCGCCAAAGCTCTCGCCCATGTCGCAGTTGAGGTCCAAGGTGGCCGTCATTCGCTCCCTCCTGGGATCTGATCGTGGGTCTTGTCGTCCGGCGTGTCGGAGGCGCCGGAGCAGGCCTGTCGTTTGCCTGATTGCATTCTGGATACAGCTGGTATACTGAAAATGCAAGCAAGGCAGAAGAGGTTTTTGAATGAGCATCCAGGCGCATGATCTTGCGGGCAAACCGGGCAATGATCCGGCCTTTCTGGCGGTCGGTGACTCTGCGCTCGCGGTGCAATTCGGCGAGTCTGTGGACGCGGAGACCAACCGCCGGGTGATTGCGCTTGCCGAGAGCCTGACCGATCTGCCGCTCGACGGTGTCCTGGAATGCGTGCCGACCTACCGCTCGCTGCTGGTGAGCTATGATCCCGCACGGCTGCGCGGTGCGGCGCTCGAGGCGGCACTGGCGCAGCGCGTCGCGCAGCTGCGGCTGGGGGAAGAGGCCGCGCGCCGCTGGCGGGTGCCGGTGGTCTATGGCGGCGAAGTCGGCCTCGATCTCGAGGATCTCGCGCGCGAGAAAGAGCTCACCCCGGATGAGCTGATCGAGCTGCACAGCGCCGCCGAGTTCCGCGTCTATATGATCGGCTTCGCGCCGGGGTTCGCCTATCTCGGCGGTCTGCCCGAGGCGCTGCACACGCCGCGTTTGCCGAAGCCGCGCATGTCAATCCCGGCGGGGGCCATCGGCATCGGCGGGCAGCAGGGCAGCATCAACTCGGTGACCGGCCCCTCGGGCTGGCGCTTCATCGGCTGGACCCCTTGGCGCGCCTTCGATCCCGCCCGCGCCGAGCCTTTCCTCTTCGCCGCCGGCGACCGGCTGAGCTTCGTGCCGGTCAGTGCTGCGGAAGGTGCGGAAATCGAGGCCGCGATCGCTGCCGGAGAGATGCTGCCGGAGGCGGTGCAATGAGCTTGGAAATTCTCAGCACCGGCCCGATGCTGTCTGTTCAGGACCAAGGCCGCCACGGGCGCAAGCGCTTCGGCGTGCCCTCTGCGGGGGCGATGGACCGTCCCGCGATGGATCTGGCCAATGCGCTCTGCGGCAACGCTCTGACCGCCGCCGCGCTGGAGTTCACCGCCATCGGCGGCAGCTTCAAGGCGGGCCGCGCGCTGCGCCTCGCGGTGACCGGCGGCGAGTGTGACATCCGCATCGGCGAGCGTGTGCTCGGCGCCGGACAAAGCCACACGGTCGAGGCCGGCGAGGTGGTGAAGATCGGCGTGCTGAAGGGCGCGACCTGGGGCTATATCGCCGTCTCGGGCGGCATTGCCGTGCCCGAGGTTCTGGGTGCCCGCGCCACGCATCTGCGCTTTGCGCTTGGCGGGGTCGAAGGGCGCGCGCTGCAGGCGGGGGATCTGTTGCCGCTGGGCGAAGAGGCTGAGGGCGGCATTTGCCTGCGCCCGCGCGAGCCCGCACCGCGCCCCGGCGCGATTGCCCCAGAGCGGCCGATCCGCGTGGTGCTTGGCCCGCAGGGCGATTATTTCGCGCCCGAGGTCATCGCGCAGCTGAAAACCGCGCGCTTTCGCATCACGCCGCAGCGCGACCGCATGGCGATGGTGCTGGACGGCCCACCGCTGCCCGCTGCGCGCGGCCATGACATCGTCTCGGACGGCATCGTTTCGGGCGCCATTCAGGTGCCCTCGTCGGGCCAGCCGATGGTGCTGATGGCCGACTCGCAGACCACCGGCGGCTATCCCAAGATCGCCACGGTAATCTCTGCCGACCTGCCGCGCCTCGCGCAGCTGCCCACCGGGGCCGATCTGCGCTTCGAGATTGTAAGTCGCGACGAGGCCGAGGATATTCTGCTCGCCGAACGGGCACGGCTGCACGAGGTGCTGGCGTCTCTGGTGCCCGCGACCGGGATGATGCTCAGTTCGGGCTTTCTGCTGTCGTGCAACCTTGTGGGCGGTATTGTCGAGCCCGAGGCCGTCATGGGCCGGGATCTGGAGCTATCGGAGGACACTGCGGCATGAGCGGCAAAAACCTTGCGGCGACCGCCTATCGGGAGCTGATCAGGCGCATTCTCGAGGGCGAGCTGAAGCCC
Organism: Salipiger sp. CCB-MM3; assembly: GCF_001687105.1. NCBI lineage: Bacteria > Pseudomonadati > Pseudomonadota > Alphaproteobacteria > Rhodobacterales > Roseobacteraceae > Salipiger > Salipiger sp. CCB-MM3. The sequence goes on along the minus strand of NZ_CP014599.1, from coordinate 93,949 downwards.
GGCGACACGCTGCAGGAATCCCATCTGTGCACCGAGCTTGATATGTCGCGCACGCCGGTGCGTGAGGCCATCGCACGGATCCGCAGCGAGGGGCTGGCCGAGCAGTCGGGCCGCTTCCTGCGGGTGCGCCGGATCAGCCCCGAAGAGATCGACGAGATCTTCTTTCTGCGCCGCGCGCTCGAACCCTCGGCGGTGCGCGCCGCCACCGGGCGGCTCACGCCCGAGCAGATAGGCGCGCTGGAGGCCGATGTGCGCGGCCTCATGCAGCAGGGGCCGGGGCAGGACGATCTGCAATGGCACGTCGACCGTAAGTTCCACGCCTCCATCGCGATTGCGGCTGGCAATGCCGCCGCCGCCAAGGTCATTCAGGACCTGCACATGCGCACCTGCATCTTCGACCACCGCGTCGTGCCCGCGCGCTTCATCCGAGGCTGCGAAGAGCACCTCGCCCTGCTCGCCGCCATGCGCGGCGGTCTTCGCGACGAGGCGGTGGCCCTGATGGGCGCGCATCTCGACCACGCCCGCGACGCCATCTTCGAGCACCTCGGCAAGGTGCACACCGATCCTACCGAAAAGGCCCTCCGGACATGAAATGTCTCATCGTTCAGCCCGTGCATGACGCCGGGCTCGCCCTCCTGCGCAGCAATGGCATCGAGCCGGTGCCCTGCAGCGGCACCGACGCCGCCAGCATCGCCCGCTCGGTGCAGGGCTGCGACGCCGCGATCACCCGCGACGCGGGCTTCCCGCGCGAGGCGTTCGAGGCCGCCGACCGTCTGCGCGCCGTGGTGGTGCATGGCACCGGGCACAACGCTGTCGACAAGGAGGCCGCCATCGAGCGCGGCGTGCTCGTCGCCAACACCCCCGGCGCCAATGCGCAATCGGTGGCCGAACTGACCCTCGGCCTTGCGCTGGCGCTGGCGCGCGGCGTGCCGGGCGCTGACCGCTGGGAGCGCGCGGGCACGCCGGGCTTTCGCGAGTCGGTGAGTTTCCGCGAACTGTCGGGCAAGACCGTGCTGGTGGTCGGCTGGGGCAGCATCGGCAGCCGCTTCGGCCAGATGGCTGCAAGCGCCTTTGGCATGAAGGTTCTGGTGCATTCGCCGCGCGCCCGCGACATCGGCGGGTTCACCCGCGTCGGCAGCCTCGAAGAGGGGCTGGCGCAGGCCGATCTGGTGACGCTGCACACGCCGCTGCGCCCCGAGACGCACCGCATGTTCAACGCCGCGCGCTTCGCCGCGATGAAGCCGGGTGCGCAGTTGGTCAACGTGGCGCGGGCCGAACTGATCGATGAGGCGGCACTGGCGGGCGCATTGGCCAGCGGCCATCTCGGCGGCGCGGCGCTGGACGTCTACAGCCATGGCGCTGGCACCGGCCCGCTGGCGGCGTTCTCCAACGTGATCTTCACGCCGCATCTGGGCGGCACCACCGAAGAGGCCCTGCGCCGCGTCGCCATGGGTGCGGCGGGCCATGTGGTCACCGCGCTGACCGGCGGCGTGCCCGAGACGGTGCTGACCCCGGTCCCGCAGGCACAAACCGCGGAGGCAAGCGCATGAGCGAGACACTGACCGTTCCGCCGCGCGCGCTTATCGCGGGCACCATCTCGCGAGTGCTGACCCGCGTGAACACGATCACCGAAGACGGACCGGGCTGGACCCGTCCCTCTTACAGCGCGCTGGAAAGCGCGGCGCATGCGGTGATCGAGGAAGAGGCCAAGGCGCTCGGCTGCGAGGTCCGGCGCGATGCGGCGGGCAACCTCTTTGCCACGCTGCCGGGCCGCGATCCTTCAGCAACGCCGCTCTATATCGGCTCGCATCTCGACACGGTCAGCCAAGGCGGGGCCTATGACGGGCAGGCGGGGGTGATCGGCGCGCTTGCGGTGATCGCTGCGTTGCGCGATCAGGCAATCACCCCGGCCTCGGACATCGTGCTGACCGTCACCCGCGCCGAGGAAAGCGTGTGGTTCCCGGTCTCTTACGCCGGATCGCGCGCCGGGCTGGGCCGCCTGAACCCCGAGGATTTCGACGCCAAGCGCTCGGACACCGGGCTCTCGCTGGCCGAACACCTGAAGATGGAAGGCTTCGATCCTGACGCGGTGCGCAACATCGTCCCGCCCGCTCCGGCGCGCTTTTTGGAGTTCCACATCGAGCAGGGCCCGGTGCTGGATGATGCGGGCGAAGCCTTTGCGGTGGTCGATGCAGTGCGCGGCGGTCTGCGCTATCGCAACGCGCAGGTGCATGGCACTTGGGCGCATTCGGGCGGCGCGCCGCGCGGCAGCCGTGCCGATGCGGTGGTTGCCATGGCCGATCTCATCCTCGCGATGGATGCGGTCTGGGCGCGGCTGCTGGACGCGGGCCATGATCTCACCGTGACCTTCGGCAAGCTCGACGCCGCCTCGCCGCAGCACGCCATGGCGAAAGTGCCGGGCCACGCGGGGTTCTGCCTCGATCTGCGCTCGGATGAGGTGGCGGTGCTGGAGGAGGCCGACGCGGCGCTGCAGGCAGAGATCGCCCGTATCGAGGCCGCCCGCCCCGGCATCCGGTTCGAGCTCGGCGCGCAGAGCCGCTCGTCCCCGGCCCGGTTGTCGCCGTCGATGGCCGATTTCGTCGCGGCGGGTGCAGCGGCGCAGGGGGACAGCCCGCGCCGGATGCTCTCGGGCGGCGGCCATGACGCGGCGGCCTTCGGCGCGGCGGGCTGGGACAGCGTTATGGTCTTCATCCGCAACTGGAACGGCAGCCATTGCCCCGAAGAAGCGATGGATGAGGCCGATCTCGCCCGCGCCGTCGCCGCCGTTTATCTCGCCATCGTGCAGGAGAGCGCCGGATGAGCGGAGCGACGCTGGCCGAAACCGCCTACGCGCGGCTGCGCGACGACATCGTCTCGGGCACGATCCCGGCGGAAACCGTGCTGTCGGAGCGCGCGCTGACCGAAACGCTGGGTGTGTCGCGGACGCCGCTGCGCGCGGCGATCTCGCGCCTCGAGAGCGAGGGCATGGTCGACCGGCTGAGCAATGGCGTGGTGCTGGTGCGGTCGGTGACGGTCGAGCAGCTTTTGCAGATCGTACACCTGCGCCAGACGCTGGAAAGCGCCGCCGCGGGCCGCGCCGCCCGCTTTGGCGCCACCGAGCGGCTGCTGGAGATTCGCACGCAGATGCAGGCCATCGTCGATGGGGATCCGGTCAGTTTCGATGCCTTCTGGCAGGCCGACGGTGCCTTTCACCACGCGGTGGCCGAGGCGGCGCGGCTCGATCTTCTGCCCGCCATCCTCGACGAGCAGCGCGGCATTGCGCGGCGCTGCTCGCTGACCCGCACCTATGACACTTTCGTCGATCAGGCGCGCGAGCATGTCGAGATCATCGACGCCATCGCCGCGCATGACGCAGAGCTCGCCGCGGCCCGCATGGCCGGGCATTTCGATCACGTCCGGGCGCGGTTCCTCGGCACGTTCAACGCTTCCTGAGGACCCCATGAACCAGATACTCCAGACCCCTGCCGCGCTCGCGGGCAGCGCCGCCGTTTTTCCCGCCGAGGAGTTTCGCGCCCGCGCCGCCGCGCTGCAGGTACGCCTCCGCGCCGAGGGGGCCGACGCCCTGCTGCTGACCGGGCCGGAAAACATCTTCTGGACCGCCGGACGCCAGACCGCGGGCTATTTCGCCTTTCAGGCGCTGATCATGCCCGCCGAGGGCGAGCCGGTGCTGCTGGTACGCCAGCTCGAAGAGACCGGCGCCCGCGCAGATGCGTGGTTCGATGGGGTCCACACATGGCAGGACGGGCAGGACCCGGCGGCGGCGCTGGCCGCGCTTGTGCGCGCGCAGGGGATCGAGCGGCTTGCGGTCGAGCGCTCGGGCTGGTTCGTCAGCCCCGACATGATGGGCCGGATCGAGACCGCGCTCTCGGGCGTGTCGCTGCTCGACGGCTCGGGCTGGACCGAAGCGCTGCGCGCGGTGAAATCCCCGCGCGAGCTGGCCGCGCTGCGGCTGGCGGCGGGCTATGCCGAGGCGGGCATGGCCGCCGCGATCGAGGCCTGCCGGGCCGGCGCGAGCGAGAACACCATTGCCGCCGCGATGACCGCCGCGGCGATCGAGGCCGGATCCGAGGCGATGGCGATGGAGCCGCTGGTCAGTTCCGGCCCGCGCTCGGGCATCCCGCACGCCACATGGCGGCGGCGCCTGCTCGAAGAGGGTGACGGCGTCTTCCTCGAACTGGCCGCCAGCCATGACCGCTACCACGCCGCGCTGATGCGCTCGGTCTGGATCGGCACACCGCCCGAGACCGCGCAGCAGATGATGGACACGGCGCTGCGCGGCCTGGATGCCGCGCTGGCGGCGATGCGCCCCGGTGTCGCCTGCTCGGTCCCGCATGAGGCAGCGCAGCAGGTCATCGACGCCGCGGGCTTCACCGCCGCTTTCCGCAAGCGCGCGGGCTATTCCATGGGCGCGGCCTTTGCCCCGGATTGGGGCGAGGGCGCGATCCTGTCGCTCTTCACCGGCGTCGAGACGCCGCTTGAACCGGGCATGGTGTTCCACCTGCCCATCACCCTGCGTGACTACGGACGCTTTACGGTGGGCGTGTCGGAAACGGTGATCGTCACCGAGACCGGCGCCGAACCGCTGTCGTCACTGCCGCGCCAAATCACCCTTCGCTGACACACTCAAGACACTGGAACGCAATATGAAATCCCTCTTCCACCTCGCGATTCACGTCACAGACCTTGACGAGACCCGCGCCTTCTACGGCGATGTGCTCGGCTGCGAAGAAGGCCGTTCGACCGACACTTGGGTCGATTTCGACTTCTTCGGTCACCAGCTGTCGCTGCACCTCGGCGAGCCCTTCCCGGTGACCCGCACCGGCAAGGTCGGCGAGCATATGGTGATGATGCCGCACATGGGCGCGGTGCTGCGCCTCGATGACTGGAAGGCGCTGGCGGACCGCCTCGCCGCCAAAGGGATCGCGTTCGACATCCCGCCGGTGATCCGCTTCGAAGGCGAGCCGGGCGAGCAGCGCACCATGTTCTTCTTCGATCCCTCGGGCAACCCGATCGAGATCAAGGGCTTTGCCGATTTCGACGGCCTCTTCGCCTCCTGATCCGTAAGGCGCTGAAACGAAAGCCCCCGGCCAGATGGCCGGGGGCTTTTTCATGCGCGGAGCCTCCGTGAGTGGTGGCTGCGGGGCCTTAGCCCCGCATCAGGTCCGGCACGATGCTGACGATCTGCGGGAAAAGCGCGATCAGGAAGACGAAGGCCGCCATGATCAGGAAGAACGGCATGGTCGCGCGGGTGATCTTGCCGATGCTGTCGCCGGTGAGGCGTTGCAGCACCGTCAGGTTGAAGCCCACCGGCGGCGAGATCTGCGCCATCTCGACGACGATCACGATGAACACGCCGAACCAAACCTTGTCATAGCCCGCAGCCTCGACCAGCGGCAGGGTGATCGGCAGCGTCATGACGATGATCGCCAGCCCTTCCATCACCATGCCGAGCAGGATGTAGAACACCAGCAGCACCGCGATCAGCGCCAGCGGCGACAGGCCCCAGCCGTTGATCACCCCGGCGATGTAGCGCGGCAGGCCGAGATAGCCGATGGCGGTCGACAGGAACATGGCGCCGACCATGATGAGGCCGATCATCGCACTGTTCTCGGCCGCTTGGCGGGAAGCGGCGAGCAGCCCCTTGAGGTCGAGCTTGCGCTGCGCGAAGCCGATCACCATGGCGCCGATCACACCTGCGGCTGCGGCCTCGGTGGGCGAGGCGATACCGCCATACATCGAGCCGATCACGAAGACGATCAGCAGCAGCAGCGGGCCAAGGTCGGTGAGCGCGCGCAGCTTGTCCATCAGGCTCGACGGGGGCGGGGCCTCGCCGATGGTCTCGGGCGAGAGTTTCGCGCGGATGCCGATGTAGCCCATATAGGCCACGGCCAGCAGCGCGCCGGGCAGGATGCCCGCCATGAAGAGGCGCAGGATCGATTCCTCGGCCATGACGCCGTAGATGATCATGATGGTCGAAGGCGGGATCAGGAAGCCCAGCGTGCCAGCGCCGGCCAGCGAGCCGATCACCAGATCGCGGTTGTAGCCGCGCTTCAGCAACTCGCCCGCGGTGATCCGTCCCACCGTCACCGTGGTCGCAGCAGACGAGCCGCAGACCGAGGCGAAGAGCGTGCAGCCCAGGACGTTGATATGGGTCAGCCGTCCCGGCACGCGGCGCAGCCACGGGGTGAGGCCGGTGAACAGCGAGGCCGAGATATTGGTGCGGAACAGCACCTCTGCCATCAGGATGAACAGCGGCAGCGCCAGCAGTTCCGGCGAAGAGAGCACGTTCCACGACTGCTGCGAGAGCAGTTTCAGGAAGGGCATCTGCGGACGGAACAGCGCGATCATCGCCACGCCGGTGGCAATGAGGCCAAGGCCGATCCACAGGCCCGAGCCCAGCAGCAGGACCATGATCCCCACCAGGGAGGTTGCAATTTGCGTCATCGCGGCGCCTTTCGGGAAGTGTCTGTGTGGGGGACGTCGGTGTGTCGGGTCATTCGATCGCCGCGCCCTCGGCGAGCCGTTCGCCGCGGCTCAGCCGCAGCAGCTGCGCCGCGCATTGCAGCGTCAGGATGATGGCGCCAAGCGCGACGAGGCTCTGCGGCCAGACCAGCGGCGTGCGCATGACGGTGGAAGAGGTGGAGCCGCGCTGGAACGAGAGCCATGCCATTTCGCTCAGCGCCCATGCGAGCGCGGCGCAGGCGGCGAGCCCCGCGAGGCAGGCGCCGAACTCGATCACCCGCGACAGCGGGCGCGGCACACTCTCCAGCACGGCGGTGACGCGCACATGCGCGCCCCGGCGCAGCGCGTCGGCGGCCCCCATCATGAAGGCGGTGCCCATGGCATAGGCCGAGTAGTCCCAAGAGAAGGGCAGCGAGCGTCCAAAGAGATTCCGCGAGACGATCTCGGCGGTGATCATCACGAGGATCGCCAGAAGGGCGAGCCCGGCAATGAGGTTGCCCGCCCGCGTCACCGCATCAATCGGTGCGATAAGCGCGCCTAACCGCCCCGAGGGTGTCGAGGCGGGGCTCTGTTCCGGGCTTTGATCCAGGCTGTTGTCCGACCTGTTGTCCATGGCGTTCACCATCCTTGCGGCCTTCTTTTGGGGGCAGAATGCAGGACCGGGCCCCTGTGCCGGGGCCCGGTCCGCTGGATCACTCTCCGCGCACGGCGAGGTAGTTGTCGATCACCGGCGCGGCCTCGGGCACGCGCTCTTTGAATTCGTCCCAGAGCGGGCGGGCGGCCTCGATCAGCGCGGCCTGAAGCTCTTTGGACGGGGCCGAGACGGTCATGCCGTTCTCTTCGAGCGTGGCGATCTTGGCGGCGTCCTCATTGGCCGAGTTCAGCCAGAAGTCACCCTCGAGCGAGGCGGCCACGGCTTCGATGGCTTCCTGATCTTCGACGTCCAGCGCGTTCCACGCGTCGAGGTTCACGGTGACGATGTTCGAGGAGGCCTGCCAGTTGAAGGTGCTCATGTTGTCCATGAACTCCCAGAAGGCGCCATCGACGCCGGACGACGACGAGGTGGTCACGCCCTTGATGGTGCCCGCGGCGAGCGAGGGAACCACTTCGCCCCACGGCATCTGCAGCGGCGCGGCGCCGAGCGCGTTGAAGAAGGCGTCGCCGTTCGCGTCGACGACGCGGATGGTCAGACCTTTGAGATCCTCGATGGTCTCGATCTTGTTCGGCGAATAGACCGCCTGACCCGGCCACGGGGTCATGTAGAGCAGCTTTTGGTTCATGCCTTCGGCGATATCCTCGACCATCGGGCGGTAGAACTTGTGCAGCAGCGCGAGGTCGGGAAGCGTCGGGGCGAGGTAGGGCAGGGTTTCGACACCCAGCGCCGGGTTCTCGCCAACCTGCTGGCTCATCAGGATGTCGGCGATCGGCACCAGACCGTCACGCACGGCGGCCATGCCTTCGGGGCCCTTGATGCCAAGCGCGCCGCCCGAGTGCACGGTGATCTGCACGTCGCCATCGGTGGCGTCGGCGACCTGCTCTGCGAAGGTCATCGCGTTCTTGGTGTGGAAGTTGCCTTCCGGCCAGACGACGGACATGTCCCATGCTGTCTGTGCCGCGACTGCCGAGCCCAGCGTGATGCCCAAGCTGGCGATGGCGATGCCGATTCCATGTTTCATTGAGAGAACCCCTGTTGGCGTTTTTCACGGTGACCGCTCACCGCGATCTGCGGAGTTTCAGTATACCACCTGTATCCGTAAGGAAGGCTGCGAGCGCCTAAACCTGCTCTGAGACATAAGGTGAATAATATTTAGGCGGTATTGGCGCAGTATAGTCCGAAAAATGGTCGCTATGAATCAAATGCCGCAGCGGCAGCTGCGGCAGAAGGGCTGCGCCTCAGGGGGCGCGCCGAAGAGCGGGACTGTGGATTCTTGGGCGGACTTGGACGCCCCCGCTCAGCGCGCCAGTCGGCCCTGCACGCGGGATTTGACCTCTGCGGGCTCGTCGCCAAGCGCCTGCATCAGGGCGCGCAGATCGTTGCGCGTGCCGTGCAACTGGTCGACGAGATGCATCACGAGGCCAAGCGCATCGTCGTTCAGGTCGAAATCGTCGCAGAGATCGCAGAGCAGTTCCATCCGGGCGACATCGACCTGCCGATAGACCGCTCTGCCCTCGGTCTCGGCGGGCGCGATCACTTCGGCCCGCAGAAACCGGCTGAGACGCGTGCGGTCAAGCCGCGCGACGGCGGCGATCACCTCTTCTTCGGAATAGAAGACGCTGGTCATGCCTTGGCCCTCCAGTCTTTGCGCGGATCATAGGCGTGGGTTTGGCTCCAGCCCTCCATGAAGCTGCTCAACTCGGCGTCCACCTCCTTGGGCATGACGACCTGCAATTCGATCCGTTGATCGCCTGCGGGACGGCCCGCGCGGGCCACGCCGCGCCCGCGCAGGCGCAGAACCTGTCCGCTGCTGGCCCCTTTGGGCACCGTCACCTTGACCGGCCCGGCGATCGTCGGCGCCTCGACCTTTGCCCCAAGCACCGCCTCGTAGAGGGTGATTGGCAGGGTGATCACGATGTCATCGCCGTCGCGGGTGAAGATCGGATGCGGTTTGATCGAGAGCGTCACATAGGCGTCGCCGGGGGCACCGCCGCCATGACCGGGGCCGCCTTTGCCGCGCAGCCGCAGCGTGGTGCCATCGGCCACGCCCTTGGGAATTTTCACCTCGAGATTGCCGCCGCCGGGCAGGGTGATGCGCATGCTGCCGCCGTTGGCCGCCTCGAGGAAAGGCACTTCTAGCGCGTATTGCGCATCGGCGCCGCGGGCGCGGAAGCTGTACTCTTGGTAGCCCTCGCCGGGGTGGCCGCGCTGCCGCCGCAGGAACTCGGCGAAGATGTCGGCCTCGTCCCCAAAGCCCTCATAGCGCGGGCCTTGACGGTAGGGGTTGTTGGGCTGCTCGGCAAAATCGCGGTAGAACTGGCGCTCTTGCGGGCGTTCCTGCCCGCTGGCGTCGATCTCGCCGCGGTCAAATCGGGCGCGCTTTTCCGGGTCCTTGAGCAGTTCGAACGCCGCGCCCGCGGCCTTGAACCGAGCCTCGGCCGTCCCATCGCCGGGGTGCAGGTCGGGATGGCTCTCCTTCGCGATCTTGCGATAGGCCTTCTTGATCTCATCCGCGCTGGCGGTCTTGGACACGCCAAGCACGTCGTAGGGGTTGTCGCTCATGTGCCGCTCCACCCGTGAGTCCGCTGGCTCCGAGTAGAGCGCCTTCCGGCGCGTGCCGCAACAGCTGTCCGCGCTCTAGGGCGCTGGCGGAGCGTGCAGATTTGCGCAGGCGGGGCAGGCGCGCCCCGCCGCCGTCAGAAATCGAGTCCGAGGTCGAGGGTCGACACCGAATGGGTCAGCGCGCCCGAAGAGATGTAATCGACGCCGGTGGCCGCGACCTCGGCGATGCGCTCCAGCTTCATGTTGCCGGAGGCTTCGAGGACCAGCCGTCCCGCGGTCATCGCCACCGCCTCGCGCAGGGTGGGCGTGTCCATATTGTCGAGCAGCACCACGTCGGCGCCGCCCTCGTCCAGCACTTCGGCCAGCTGATCGAGCGTATCCACCTCGATCTCCACCCGCACCATATGCGAGGCCTGCCCCTTGATCGCCTGCAGCACCGGGCGGATGCCCCCCGCCGCGGCGATGTGGTTGTCTTTCACCAGAATGGCATCGGACAGCGAGAAGCGGTGGTTGAAGCCGCCGCCGTGCAGCACCGCCTGTTTCTCGACGAGGCGCAGGCCGGGCGTGGTCTTGCGGGTGCAGGTGATGCGCGTGTCGGTGCCGCGGGTCTCGGCGACGAAGGCCGCGGTCATCGTGGCGACCCCCGACAGACGGCCCGCGAAGTTCAGCGCGACGCGCTCGGCAGAGAGGATCGAGGCGGCGGGGCCAGAGATCTCCATCAGCACGTCGCCGGGGGTGATGGGATCGCCATCGACCTTGTGCTGGGTCAGCACCAGCGAGGGATCGACCATATGAAACGCCATGCGGGCGATCTGCATCCCCGACACCACGCCCGGCTCGCGGGCACAGAGCCGCGCGGTGTAGCGCGTGCCCTCGGGGATCACCGTGCGGGTGGTCAGATCGCCATAGGTGCCCAGATCCTCCATCAGCGCGCTGCGCACCAACGGGTCGAGGATCATGTCGGGCAGCGGAGGCAGGGACATCAGGCGGGTTCCTTCTGGAGCGTATCGCGAAGGCGCAGGGCCTCCGTCAGGGTCATGCGGCTGCGGGAGCCGGTCTGGGCTGTTTCTTGCGTGGCATCCGAGCGGAAATGCGCGCCGCGGCTCTCGGTCCGCGTCAGCGCGGCGGCGGCGATCAGCGTTGCCGTGGCGGTCATATTGCGCAGCGCCGTGCAATCCGGCTGCGCGGCCTCCACGGCGGCGATCTCGCGCAGACAGGCGGACAGGCCCGAGGCGTCGCGGATCACCCCCGCACCCGCCGTCATCGCCGCGCGCAGCCGGGCGACGAGAGCGGGGTCGGGAACCTCGGCGGGGCCGGTCTGCGGCAGGGTAAGCTCCGGCGCGTCGGTCGCCTCGCTCGCCTCGCCAAGCGCGGCGGCCATATCGGTGGCGCAGCGGCGGGCGTAGACCAGCGCCTCGAGCAGCCCGTTCGAGGCCAGACGATTGGCGCCGTGCAGGCCGGTCGAGGCGACCTCACCGCAGGCCCAGAGCCCGCGCAGAGAACTGCGCCCGGCGGCGTTGGTCTCGATGCCGCCCATATGGTAATGCGCGGCGGCGGCCACCGGAATAGGATGCTGCGCCGGGTCGATCCCGGCGCGGGCGCAGGCGGCGGCGACGCCCGGAAACTCCTGATGGATGCGATCGCCGAGCGCGGCGCGTGTGTCGAGCATGGGGCGCAGCCCGGCGCGGCTTTGGGCATAGACCGCGCGGGCGACCACGTCGCGCGGCGCCAGTTCGCGATCGGGATGCTGCCCGTCCATGAAGCGCTCGCCCAGCCGGTTGATCAGCACCGCCCCCTCGCCGCGCAGCGCCTCGGTGGCCAACGGCGCAGGGTCGAGGCCGATGTCCATGGCGGTGGGGTGGAACTGCACGAACTCCATGTCGGCCATCACCGCGCCCGCGCGGGCGGCAAGCCCGGCAACCTGCCCGCGGATGCGCGCGGGGTTGGTGGTCAGCGCATAAAGCCCGCCAGAGCCGCCGCCCGCCAAGAGCACCGCCGGAGCGGTCACGGCCACGGGCGCGCCGCCGCCCGAGGGCGCCAGTTCAACGCCGCTGACCCGCCCCGCCGCACTGCGCAGCCCGGTGGCGAGCCAGCCCTCGAGCAATTGCACCGAAGGCGTCTGCCGCAGCTGCGCGGCCAGCGCGCGCATAATCTCGGCCCCGGCCTGATCGCCGCGCACCCGCACCACGCGGGCAAAGGCATGGGCGGCCTCGCGCGACAGCAGGTAGCCGCCCGCCGCGTCGCGGTCGAAGGGTGCGCCGAGATCGGTGAGGGTGAGGATATGGTCCCGCGCCTCGCGGGTGACCGAGCGGGCCACCTCCGCGTCGACAATCCCCGCCCCGGCGCGCCGCGTGTCGGTGGCATGGGCTTCGGGGCTGTCGGGCTGCGCCATGGCGGCGGCGACCCCGCCCTGCGCCCAAGCCGAGCTAGCGCCACTGCCCAGCGGATCGGGCGAGACCAGCAGCACAGGGCGCGGCGCCAACGCCAACGCCGCGTAGAGCGCCGCAAGACCGGCACCGACGATCACCACCCGGCCGGTGGATATCTCTTGCATGGCCTCAGGCTGCGCTGCGCTGCGACAGATCGATCATCCGCTGCACCGCAAGCCGCGCGCCTTCGGCGATGGTGGGATCGACCTCGACCGCGCCCTCCATGCTGTGCAGCGACCACAGCACCTTCTCGAGGGTGATCATCTTCATGTAGGGGCACATGTTGCAGGGGCCGACGAACTCCACGCCCGGCAGCGCGTCCGAGATGTTCGAGGCCATCGAGCATTCGGTGACCAGCATCGCCTTGCCCGGTTGCTCGCGGTTCACATAGTCGATGATCCCGGCGGTGGAGCCGGAGAAATCCGCCTCGGCCACCACATCGGGCGGGCATTCGGGGTGGGCGATGATACGGGTGTCGGGCTGCCAGCTGCGGAAGTCGCGCAACTCGGCGGCGGTGAAGCGTTCGTGCACGATGCACGAGCCGTCGTACCAGACGATGTTCTTCTGCGGCACCTGCTTGGCGACGTTCTGCGCGAGGTATTTGTCGGGGGTCATGATGACCGTTTCCGCGTCGAGCGCGGCAACGATCTGCGCGGCGTTTGACGAGGTGCAGCAGATGTCCGACGCGGCCTTCACCTCGGCGGAGGTGTTCACATAGGTGACCACCGGCGCGCCCGGATAGCGGCGGCGCATCTCGGCGATTCCCTCGGGGGTGATGCTTTCGGCCAGCGAACAGCCCGCGTCCATATCGGGGATCAGCACGGTCTTCTCGGGGCTGAGGATCTTCGAGGTCTCGGCCATGAAATGCACACCGCATTGCACGATCACATCGGCCTTCACCTTGGTGGCCTCAATCGCCAGTTGCAGACTGTCGCCCACGACATCGGCGATGCCGTGATAAATCTGCGGCGTCATGTAGTTATGCGCCAGAACGACGGCGTTGCGCTCTGTCTTCAGGCGGTTGATCGCCTCGACATAGGGGGCATGGATTGCCCAGTCGGCGGGGGTTACGACGCGGCTCATGCTGGCGTAGAGATCGCCGAGCCGTTCCGCCGCCTCGAGCGAGGGGGCGAGGTCGTAATGGCGGCCGAGCGTGTCGGCGATGGTGGTCTGGTCGAGCATGACCTGCTCCTCCTCAGGGTCTTGTGCCGACGTCCGGCATTAGACCCAAGCTGACCTAAGGACAAGGCGGCGGGGCGATAAAGTGAACCATTGTGTCGCAGGCAGCCGCGCGGATGACCGGGCACAGGCGGCGTATTTCGGTGATTGACCGGCGGCATTCAGCGCCTATGCTCGGGCCAACGTCAGGGGAGTCCCGCCATGGGGACTGAGAGGCTGACAGGGACGCTGCGGCGTCCCGGTGACGCGACCCTTTGAACCTGACCCAGTTGACGCTGGCGTAGGAAGACCGAAGGGCAATCTTCTCCGAAGCAGCACGCGCGGGGTGGTCCTTTCGGGCCATAGGGCCCTTTTGTGCATCCATATGCGCGGGGCCTGTGGCCCCTTTCTCCGTCCATCTTTGGCTTTGGGTCTTTGGCTTGGGTCCTTTGGTTTGGGGCTTTGTGAGGAGGAGCGCGATGGACGAAAGGATTTCTGTGCTTGGCGGCGGGGTGGCAGGGCTTTGCGCCGCGCTGGCGCTGGCTGAGCGCGGCCTTGAGGTGGAGCTGATCGTGCCCGAGGGTGCGCCGCCGCCCGCTTCAAAGCTGGCGGGCGGGATGCTGGCGCCCTTTTGCGAGGGGGAGAGCGCCCCGCCCGAGATTACCCGGCGCGGACGGGCGGCGCTTGGCTGGTGGCGTGCACGCACGGCGAGCTTTCGCCAGAGCGGCACGCTAGTCCTCGCCCCGCCGCGCGACCGGGCGGAACTGACCCGCTTTGCCCGCGCCACCACCGGCCATGCCCTCGTCGATCCCGGCACGCTGGAGCCCGAGCTTTCGGGGCGCTTCGCCTCGGGTCTGTTCTTTGCCGAGGAGGCGCATCTCGATCCGGGCGCGGCCATGGCCGATTTGCGCACGGCGCTTAACGCACGCGGGGTGCGGATGCATGGCGGCGCGCCGTCGGGGCGCATCGTCGAGTGCCGGGGCATGGGGGCGCGGGACCGTCTGCCCGATCTGCGCGCGGTGCGGGGCGAGATGCTGGAGCTTCATGCGCCCGGCGTGCGTCTGACCCGCACCATTCGGCTGCTGCACCCGCGCTTTGCCTGTTACATCGTGCCGCGCGCTGCGGGGCGCTACATGATCGGCGCGACGATGATCGAAAGCGCGGACCCCGGCCCGGTCACCGCCCGCGCGGTGATGGAACTGTTGTCGGCGGCCTATACGGTGCACCCCGGCTTTGCCGATGCGGCGCTGGTCACGGTGGGGGCGGGGCTGCGCCCGGCGTTCCCCGACAATCTTCCGGCGCTGCGCCGCACGCCGGGACGCATTCATCTCAACGGTATGTATCGCCACGGATTTCTCATGGCGCCGGTCCTTGCCGAGGATCTGGCGGATGAGATCGTGGCGCAAAGGGAGGAGACCCATGCAAATTGATGTCAACGGCCAGAGGCTGGCCACGACCGCCAAGACGCTGGAGGCGCTTCTGGCCGAACAGGGCGTGGATGCTGGCAGTGTCGCCACCGCGCTCGACGGGGCCTTCGTGCCGCGCGGGCTACGCGCCGCAACGCCGCTGTGCGAGGGCGCGAAGGTCGAGGTTCTGTCGCCGATGCAGGGGGGCTGAGCGATGTTTTATGGCGTTGACCTGCTGTCGCGGCTGATGCTGGGCACGGCGCAATATCCCTCACCGGCGGTGCTGGCAGAGGCGGTGTCGGCCTCGGGCGCCGGGGTGATCACCGTGTCGTTGCGGCGCGAGGGGGCGGGCGGCGCGGCGTTCCGCGATCTGCTCACAGGGATCGGTTGCCGCCTGCTGCCCAACACCGCGGGCTGTCATACAGCGCGCGAAGCGGTGACCACGGCGCAGATGGCGCGCGAGATCTTCGGGACCAATTGGATCAAGCTCGAGGTGATCGGCCATGCCGACACGCTGCAGCCCGATCCTTTCGCGCTGGTCGAGGCGGCGCGGATCCTCTGTGCTGAGGGGTTCGAGGTGTTCCCTTACACCACCGAGGATCTGATCGTGGGCGAGAAGCTGCTGGAGGCGGGCTGCGAAGTGCTGATGCCTTGGGGGGCGCCGATCGGCTCGGGACAGGGGTTGCGGCACCGCGAGGCGCTGCGGAGCATGCGGGCGCATTTCAAGGGCGTGCCGCTGGTCGTCGACGCCGGGATCGGGGCGCCGAGCCAAGCGATGGAGGCGATGGAAATGGGCTTCGACGCGGTGCTGCTGAACACCGCCGTTGCCAAGGCGCTGGACCCGGTGGGCATGGCGCGGGCTTTTGGTCAGGCCGTCCACGCGGGGCGGCTGGCGTATGAGGCGGGGCTGATGCCGCGGCGCGATATGGCCGAGGCCTCGACGCCGATCTTCGGCATGGCGGAGCTGGCATGATGGGTCTCGATCGCTTTTACCTGATCACCGGCCATGTGAACCGGCTCGAACTGCTGGTCCCGCATGGGGTCAAGCTGGTGCAACTGCGGCTCAAGGACCTGCCCGAGAAAGAGCTGCGGCGGCAGATCGCCCGTGCCCGCGACCTTTGCGCCGTGCATGGCGCGCAGCTTGTGGTCAACGATCACTGGCGTCTCGCCCTCGACCTGCGCTGCCGGTTTGTTCATCTGGGGCAAGAGGATATGGACGGCGCCGATTTCGCCGCGCTGCGCCGCGCGAATATACGCTTTGGCCTGTCCACCCATGACGAGGCTGAGCTTGAGCGCGCGTTGGCGCTGGACCCGGCCTATGTGGCGCTGGGACCGGTCTATCCGACGCTGCTCAAGAAGATGAAATGGGGCCCGCAGGGGCTGGACCGGGTGCGTGCTTGGAAGCGCCGCGCGGGCGATGTGCCGCTGGTGGGCATCGGCGGGCTGACGCCTCAGCGCCTGCCGGACCTCTTTGCCGCCGGGGCGGACAGCGCGGCGGTGGTCACCGACATTCAGCAGGCCGCGGACCCCGAGGCGCGCTGCCGCGAGTGGATCGCCGCGACGCGCGGGGTGTCCACATGAGCCGTTACGCGCGGCAAATCTGCCTGACCGGTGTCGGCGCGGCGGGGCAGGCGCGGCTGGCGGCGGCGCGGGTGCTGGTTGTCGGCGCCGGGGGGCTTGGCTCGGCGCTGCTGCCGCTGCTCGCCGGGGCGGGCGTTGGCGCGATCCGCATCGTCGATCCCGACGTGGTGGAAGAGAGCAATCTGCATCGCCAGACGCTTTATGCGATGGCGGACCTCGGGCGGCCCAAGGCCGAGGTGGCGGCGGAGCGGCTCGCGGCGCTGAACCCCGGCTGCGCGGCGCGGGCACGGGTGGCGCGGCTCGACCCGGCGCTGGCGGGCCAAGAAATCAGAGCGGCCGATCTGGTGGTGGATGCCGCTGACAGTGTGGCGGTGACCTATGCGCTGTCGGATCTGTGCCTTGCGGCGGGTCTGCCGCTGATCAGCGCCTCGGTGGTCGGAACCTCGGGCTATGTGGGGGGCTTCTGCGGCGGAGCGCCAAGCTATCGCGCGGTGTTTCCCGACCTGCCCGGCCAGGTGCAGAGCTGCGCCTCGGCGGGGGTGATGGGGCCGGTGGTGGCGGCGCTCGGCGCGTTGCAGGCGCAGATGGCGCTGGCGGTGCTGCTTGGGCATCGGCCTTCGCCGCTGGGGCAGATGCTGACGCTGGATGCCGGAGCGTGGCGGCCCGCTGGGTTTCGCTTCGAGGGTGCGCCCGAGCCGGAGGTGGCCGGTCCGAAGGTGGTCGCGCTTTGCGACCTGACCGAGCGCGACCGGGTGATCGACCTTCGCGGCCTCGCCGAGGCGCCCGACCTGCCGGTGCCTTGGGCCGAGAGAATGGTGCCGGAGCAGGTTGGCCGTACCGCCTTCGCCGCCAAGGGTCGCACCGTGCTGGTCTGTGCAAGCGGCCTGCGGGCGTGGCGCGCGGCGCAGGCACTGCTGCGCGAGGGGGCGCGTGACGTGGTGATCGCGGCGGCGGGCTGAGCCGCGCTCAGCCCCACATGTCGCGCATCTTGGCGGCGACGTCGATCCGGCCCGGTGCCGGAGCCGCCGCGCCTGGCTGCGGGGCGGGCGACCAATGGGCGCTGTCGAAATGCTCCAGCATCTCGCGGGTGATGAAGCGGGTGCGCGTGGCATAGACATGCCGGTCACCGCCGCGCCGCTGCTGCGTGACGTAGAACCGCAGCGGCAGGCCCAGCGTCAGCCGGTCCTTGGCGCGGGTCATCGCGACATAGAGCAGGCGGCGCTCTTCCTCGAGGTCCTGCGTGGTGCCGGTGCCGAGGTCCGAGGGGATGCAGCCATCGACCGCGTTGAGCAGGTAGACCGATTTCCACTCCTGCCCCTTGGCCGAATGGATGGTCGAGAGGATGAGATAATCCTCGTCCTTGAGTGGCACGCCCGAACGGTCCGAGGTGGCGTCCGGCGGATCGAGGGTCAGCTCGGTCAGGAAGGCTTCGGCCGATGGGTAGCCCGCGGCGATCTGCTCAAGCTGCAGCAGGTCGTTGCGGCGGGTGTCGGCATCCTCGTGGATGCGCTCCAGATGCGGCTCGTACCACGCCCGGGCAAGGCCGATGGCGGCGGGCCATGGCGCGCGGGTGGTCATCGCGGTGACGAAACCGGGCCAGTCGGCCTCGGCCTTGGCGGGCGGGGCGACATCGTTCAGCGCGGCGGCGGGATCGGGCGCGAGATCGAGCGCGTCCAGAATGTTCGCCGCCGACTTTGGCCCGATGCCGGGGATCAGTTGCAGCACACGAAAGCCCGCCACCCGGTCACGCGGATTGCGCGCGAGGCGCAGCACCGACAGCAGGTCCTTCACATGGGCGCTGTCGAGGAACTTCAGCCCGCCGAATTTGACGTAAGGCACATTGCGGCGGGTCAACTCGGCCTCGAGCTGCACCGAATGGCTGGAGGTGCGGAAGAGCACCGCCTGCTGCTTCAACGTGGTGCCGATCTCGCGGTCCGCAAGGATGCGGTCGACCATATAGCGCGCCTGATCGGCCTCGGTGTTCACCGTGACGAGCCGCGGTTTCTCGGCAGAGGCGCGGGTGGTCCAGAGGTTCTTGGTAAAGCGCTCGCGGGCCTCACCGATCACGGCGTTGGCGGCCTCCAAGATGGGGACGGTCGAGCGGTAGTTTCGATCGAGCGTGATGACATCGGCGGGCGGCGTGAAGGCGGCGGGAAAGTCGAGGATGTTGCGCACCGTGGCGGCGCGGAAGGCATAGATCGACTGCGCATCGTCGCCCACCACGGTCAGCCCGCGCCCATCGGGTTTCAGCGCCATGAGGATGCGCGCCTGCAGGCGGTTGGTGTCCTGATACTCGTCGATCAGCACATGGTCCCACGCGCTGCCGATATGCGCGGCAAACTCGGCGTCCGACATCACCTGCGCCCAGGCCAGCAAGAGGTCGTCATAGTCGAGCACGTTCTGCTCTTGCTTGGCGCGGACATAAGCGCCGAAGAGACGTTTCAGCTCGTCTTCCCACATGGCGCACCACGGGAAGTGGTCGCGCAGCACCTCCTCCAGCGGCGCGCCCGCATTGACCGCGCGCGAATAGATCGCAAGGCAGGTGCCCTTGGCCGGAAAGCGCTTTTCTGCCTGCGAGAAGCCAAGGGCGTTGCGGCAGAGGTTGATCAGGTCGGCGCTGTCCTCGCGGTCGTGGATCGAGAACTCGGGGTTCAGGCCGATGGCAGGCGCATGTTCGCGCAGCAGCCGCGCGCCGATGGCATGGAAGGTGCCCGCCCATGTCAGCGCCTCGGCGACGATGCCGGTGCCCATGGCGCGGGTGGTGATCGCCTCGACCCGGCGGGTGAGCTCAGTGGCGGCGCGGCGCGAGAAGGTCATCAGCAGGATGCGCTGCGGATCGGCGCCGTTCATCAGCAGATGCGCCACGCGGTGCGCCAGCGTGCTGGTCTTGCCAGAACCCGCGCCAGCGATCACCAGCAGCGGCGGCCCGGCGCGCGTGTCGCCGGGGGCGATGCCGAAGGTGGCGGCGGCGCGCTGCGCGTCGTTCAGCGCCGCGAGAGGGTCCTGAAGAGTGTCTGCCTGTGCCATGTCCTGCCCGGTTCTGCCTTGCCCGATCCTGCCCGATCCTGCCTTGCGGCAACGTTCTGTCAGGGCAGATTAACGAATTCAGAACATAAAGGGAACTTTGAAGTCTCGGGACGTCTTGGATGGGGCGGGTGGCAGAGCAGAAGCGCGGGGCGCGCCGGGACAGAGCCCGGCGCGTCGTCTGGCTTTGGGGATCAGTCGGCGTATCGGTCGGACGGCACCAGCAGCACGGTTTCGTCGTCGTAAAGCTCGGCGTCTTCGTAACGCTCCGCCTCGTAGCGCTCGGCCTCCTCAAGTGCGTCCGGGTCCAGCGGCGCAGTGCCCTGCAGCGCGGCGGCGACGGTGTCATCGTCGGGATTGGAGGCCCGCACCGCGCTCAGCACATCCCCTTCGTATTCCGCAGGCAGGATGTCCTTATAGGCGGCGAGCACAGCGGTTTCCGCGTCGGCGACCGAATTGGCCGCATTGGTCAGGTCGTGCTCTTCGGGAATGCCCGCGTCGATCACCTCCTGAGCCTCAGTCAGGTCTCGCTCGCTTGGGCGGTCCAGCCCGGCGATTTCGGCCTCGGCGGCGGTGGTGTCGGGATAATCGAGCACGTCCTGTGCCGCGAGCTTTTCGGCCTCGGTCGCCTCGGGGTCTTCCAGCGTCGCAAGGGCCACGGCCCGCTCCGCCTCGGTCGGGCGGTTCTCGACCAAGGCGAAGGCATCGGCTAGATCGAGCGTGCGCTCCGCCGCGTCGTAGGTTTCGAGCGCATTGGCGGCCTCTATGAGGTTATGGTCGGCGACCGCCAGCGCGGCGGCAAGGCTCACCGGACCGCTGCCGGTGGCATAGGTGCCATTGGCGATATGCGCCGCCTTGGCCTGCGGGCTGGAGTTGAGCGCGCCGTTGAGCTTACCGAGGTTGCGCGGATGCAGGGCATCGTAGTCTTCGGCCAGTTCCGGGGTTTCGCGCAGCGCCGTGCGCTGCAGCGGCGGGCGCATCGAGCGTTCCGGTGCGGATCGGGTGGGGGACAGCGACACGCGCTGCGCTTTCGGGGCCTGCCGCTGGACGGTGGCCGTGCGTTGCGCGCCGCGGCTGCCGGTCACCCCGAGTAGGTCTCCAAGCGCGCTCTTCCTCAGGCTCTGACTGAGCGACCTGAAATCATCGCGGATGGCCTTGCCGAGGTTCGCGCTGGTCTGCCGTCCGTTGCTGTTGCCGCCCTTGTTGCCGCCGCCATTGGACTTGGCCTTGCTGTGGCCGTTGGCTTTGCCCTTGCCGGAGTTGCCCTTCTCGCCGCCTTTGCCGTTGCCATTGTTCTTCGCATGCGCCGCGCCAACCGTTGCGAGGGTCGCAACCGGCGCGACCACACATGTCGAGAGCACCAGCGCCGAGACGCCCACTTTGAAAATTCCGAACATCACGTCCTCCCTGCCGTCTTTCGGCGCCGCGAGACAGCGGCGCCACCTCCCCAATGCCCGCTTATCGGGGCGTGAATGGGGCGGACCTTCAACAATCGCAGGATGCCGAAAGGGAACCCCAGCTGCTTTCCTGCGGACACAGAGACTTAGCGAAGAGGGCGTCCCAGTCTACAGGCGTGGCTTTGGGGCGGTGCTAGGGGCGGTTTTCCGCCGTTTGGCAGGCTGTCAGCTGGGCTGTCAGGTGCACTGTCTTGGGGGCGGACCCCCTCAGGTCTTCGGCGTCATCGCCTCGGCGTAGCGCTTGTAATTGTCGAGGATCGCCTGCCAGCCGCCCTGTTGCATCTCCACCGAAGCCTCGGGGTCGGGATCAAACTGTGTGGTCACCTCGGTGCCATCCGGCCCCGGCTCAAACACCGTGCGGGCGAGGCGGCCATCGTCCAGCCGCAGCGCCAGCACATGCGGCGGGTCGACCGCCTCATAGGTGGCGGTGAAGTCAAAGCCAAACGACCCGTCCTTCGCCTCCATCCGCGCCCAATGCTTGCCCCCGACTCGCAGGTCCACGCGCGCCGCAGGGCACTGCCAATCGGGCGAGGCGAAGTTCCACGCCATGATCGCCTCGGGCGTCGTGAACGCGTGCCAGGCTTCGGCGGGAGAGCAGGCGACCGTGGTTTTCACGGTGATCATCTCGGGCTGGGACATGGTGAAAGAGCCTTTCGGGCAAAGACATGCGGCATCAAACGCGCCCCTGTCAGCCTGCCACGCGCCGAAGGTCAAAGGAATGGCGACGAGGGTCTGCCCTGCTGCCTTGGCGGAGAGCTGCGCGGGCGCGGCTCTGGGGCTGTCCGTGCTATACTGCGCGCACCGATGCTCGAACGACAGGAGGAGGTCATGGGCAAGTCGGAGGTAGACGCAGAAACGGGACAAATCTCGGCTGAGGCGGCCCGCGTGTATGAGGCGTTTTTCGTTCCCGCGCTCTTTGGGCAATTCGGGCCGTGGCTGGTGGAGGCCGCCGGGCTGCACGGCGGGGGCAGACTGCTGGACGTGGCCACGGGCACCGGGGTCGTCGCGCGCGCGGCGCTCAAGCGCGGGGCCAGCGTCTCGGCGGTGGACATCAACGAGGGCATGCTCAGCGTGGCGCGCGAGATCGAGCCGCATATAGACTTTCAGCATGCAGCGGCAGAGGCGCTGCCCTTCGCTGACGCCAGTTTCGACGCGGTGACCTGCCAGTTCGCGCTGATGTTCCTGCAGGACCGCGTGGCTGCGCTGCGCGAGATGGCACGGGTCTGCCGCCCGGGAGGGCGCGTCGCCGTGGCGGTCTTTGAGGCTTGGGAGAAATCGCCGGGATACAACGACCTTATCCCGCTGCTTCTGGAGGTGATGGGCCCCGAGGCGGGCGAGGCGCTCAAGGTGCCGTTCTGTCTTGGCGATGAGACGGCGCTTTCAGCGCTGCTTAAGCAGGCGGGGCTGGGCGGTGCCGAGATCATCCACAAGACCGGGCAGGTGCGCCATATGTCATTGAAGACATGGCTCGACACCGAGATCGGGGGCTGGACGCTTGCTGATATGGCGACGCCGGAGACTATGCGATCTTTGGAAGAGGCGGCGGAGGAGAGGCTGGGCAAATACCGCAACAGCGATGGCACGGTGTCCTTCGACGCGCCTGCGTTCTTTGCCGTGGCCACTGTCTGACTGTGGGCTCAGCGTGGCCTCAGCGCCGTCAGATCGACGCCCAATCGGTGAAACGCCATGTCTGCGGCATGCGCGGGCCGGGGTGCGGTTGCGGGCGGCGCGTGGGGGTCTTTTCGGTACTCATCGGGTCGGCCTTTCGGGGAAGTGTTTCGACACTCAAACCCTGCGCCGATTGCGTTTCACCCCGATGCCGGCCCGATGCCGGTCGGTGTTTCAATTGTATCCGCAAAAGTGGCGGGCACACTCAAAGGCGCGCGGTGATGCCTTCCAGCGCCCCCGGCGGGTTCGGGCGCGTCACGAACTCGGGGCGGCGCTTTTCATAAAAGGCGTTGCCCCCGGTGGTGAGCACGTAATGCATGTTGTTGTAAGAGGCCCGGTAAGTCGCCGCATGAAAGAACTGCGCGTTGCCGATCAGCGGGTGGCGTTCTCCCTGCAGCACCGACAGCGCCGCTTCGCGCACCGCCAGCATCGAAGAGCCGCTCATCTCGCGGGTCATGACGCCGGGGGCGAATTGGTTCTTCTGCCCGACCACGCCGCAGACCGAGCCGGGAAAATCGCTCGATGCCACACGGTTCATCACCACGCTGCCGACAGCGATCATGCCGTCGCGGCTGGAGCGGATCGACTCGAAGTACATGGCCCGCTCCATGCATTCCAGCTCCCCGGGAGTGTGTGAGCGCCGCCCTCCGCCGCAGGCCGCAAGCATGAGCAGCGCCGCCCCCATCAGAAGGGCAGGTCCAAGGGTCCGTGTCGCTTTCATTCTGCTCTGCCTCCAGCCTTTGACGCGGCTTGTTCATGGGAAAGCCTAACGGGCCTTGGCGGGAGGGATCAATGCTTCTGTTGTGGCAGGGATCATCGCGCGGCGCGACAGGCGCGGGCGCGCCACATATCGGCCCCTCGATGGGTCGTCAGTTGCGATCCATCCGCAAGGCGCGCGGCGTGCGCGCCAGATGCGACGGCGGCATGCCCTTGGCCTTGCGAAACGCCGTGGCAAAGGCGGCGGGGGTCTCGTAGCCCGCCACATGCGCGGCCTCCAGCACCGAGGCCCCCGCGCGCAGCGCCGCGGCGGCCTTTTCCATCCGCACCTCGCGCAGCCGCGCCTTGACGGTCTGCCCATAGGCCTTTTCGAACATCCGGCGCATGGTCGATACGCTGATCCCGCCGGAGCGCGCCACGAGATCAAGCTCGGGCATCGGTCCGGGCGCGCTGGCAAAGGCCTCCATCCGGGCGAGCCGGTCGCGTTCGGCGCGCGTCAGATCCGGCCCCACATGCAGCAGCGAGGCCATCGCAAAGCGCACGAGCGACAGGGCAAAGGCCTCTTGCTCCAGAACGCGGGCGGCGCGGCGCGTGCCTTCCTCCATCGGGGCCAGCAACGCCTCCGCCTGCGCGATCTCCCGTTGCGGCACGGGCCATGCCTCATACCGATGCGCGCGGCCTTCGAGAACGTCGTCCATGCCAAGCTCGTGCCGGGCGAGCCAATCCCAAGACAGGGCGATCGTGGCCTTCCGTAGCCGCTGGCCGCCGGTGAAGCGCCGCCGGAAGTCGGTTGGCTGCGCAGTCGCGCTCAGGACCAGCTGCACCGGGCCGCCCTTGCTGCGGCCAAAGCAGAAGGCGGTGCCATCCACATGCGCCGACACCGACCCTTCCAGAACGAGATGCAGCATGAGGTTGGCGGGGCGCGTCATGCGGGTTTCGAAACTGGTCTCGGCAAAGGCGTCATGCAGGTTCACCGACAGGCCCAGCGGGGTGGATGCGCCAAGGCAGCGCCCGCGCAGCGCGACCTGCCCGGCGGCGAGAGTCGTGCCGAAGTCGGCGCTTCGTCCGAGCAGCACTTGTTCGATTTCGGCACGTCCGATCTGCGCCATTTCGGCAAATTCCCCAGCGAGTTTGATGTTTCCGGACAGGACTCTGAACGTTCCGAAAAGGTCCGGCAGTGGCAGTGTCGCAGCTTCGCACGTAATAATCTAGTAAAATAGTCAGAATATACGAGGGTCCAATGTCCACAACCACACGCAGGCTGATCAAACTGGTCTTGCTGCTTTCAACATCGCTTTCGACGCCAGCTTTTGCGCAGGACGATGTCTATCTTGGCGAGCTCACCATCGACAGCGCGAGCTATGAGACCGAAGGCACCAACAGCTACACCACCGACCGCATCTCGGTGGGGGAAAAGGCGAGCATGGCGCCGCGCGATGTGCCGCAGTCGAGCTGGGTGGTGACGCGCAAGGTGATCGAAGACGCGGGCTATACGGCGCTCGAAGAGGCGCTGGCCGACACGCCGGGCATCATGATCCTCAACAACGACGTGGGCCGCTCGTCGATCTTCTCGCGCGGCTATGAGTTCGATTACCTCTATTTCGACGGTCTTCCGGCGCCGGTCAGCTCGATCTATGGCACCCAGCCCGACCTTTCGATCGTCGACCACGTCGAGGTGCTGAAAGGCCCGGCGGGTCTGTTCATCGGCACCGGTGAGCCTGCGGGCTCGATCAACATGCGCCTCAAGCAGGCCACGGCGACCGAGCTTACCGGTTATGGCACCATCTCGGCGGATTCCAACGGGCAGGCGCGGGCCGAGGTCGATGTGTCGGGCGCGCTCAACAAGGAAGGCACGCTGCGCGGCCGCTTCGTGGCGGCCTATGGCGACGGCGAAGGCTTTGTGGATGAGACTGAGAACGGCGTGACCTCGCTCTACGGCACGCTGGCATGGGATCTGTCGCCCGATACCAAGCTGACCTTCTCGCTCAGCCATATGGAGCGCGATATCTCGCCGTTCAACGGTCTGCCGACCTATGAAGACAACGATCTGATCTGGACCGATGCCTCGACCACCACGGCGATGGATTGGAACGACTTCGACAACGCGACCACCGACGCGGTGGTCGCTGCCGAGCATTTCTTCGACAATGGCGGGCGGGTGAAATTCTCGCTGCGCAACTCGCATCAGGAAGCCGATTTCCTCTACGCCTATGCCGGCTCGGCGGCGGCGGAGGACAACACCATCTCGCGCCTTTCGTGGCTGGCGCGCGATTTTGAGCAGGACAGCCTCGCGCTCGACCTGCACACCGAATTGCCGTTCGAACTGGGCGGCTGGACCGGCGTGGCCATCGTCGGCGCCGATTGGCAGAAGACCGACAGCACCATGTATCAGGCCCGCGGCGCCATCTCCGGCAGCTGGGATCTGGACGATTGGGACAGCTCGTCGGTCGCCAAGCCCGACGTCGACTACAGCACCAAGACCGAGACCGAGACGGAATCCACCGGCCTTTACACGCAGCTTCGGGTGAAGCCGATGGAGGCGCTGACCCTGATCGGCGGCGCGCGCCTGAGCTGGTACGACGGCACCGTGGACACCGAGACGCTCTCGACCGGCGCGGTCGCGACCGAAGAGTATGACGTCGATGCGCAGGTTACCCCCTTCGCCGGGCTGACCTACGACGTCACGCCGAACACCACGCTTTATGCCAGCTACTCCGAGATCTTCATCCCGCAGTCCGAAGTGGACAAGAGCGGCGATCTGCTCGACCCGATCGAGGGCCGTCAGGTTGAGCTGGGCGTCAAGGCGCGGCTGGCTTACGGGCTCGACGTGTCGGCAGCGCTCTTCGATCTGCGCGAGGTCAACCGCCCGGTGCAGGTGGTCGACGAGGATTATTACGAGGCCGAAGAAGAAGTCTCGTCGCAGGGCTTCGAACTGGGCGTGGCCGGTGAGCTTGCCGAAAACATCCACCTGTCGGCAGGCTACACCTACACTTGGACCGAATATCTCAACGGCGACGACGAGGGCGAGACATTCTCGACCTACACGCCCGAGCATATGTTCAAGCTGTCGGGCGCCTATGACGTCACCGAGGGCGCGCTGCAGGGCTGGAGCTTTGGCGGCCGGGTGACATGGATGTCCGAGTTCTCGTCGCGCGGCATCGAAGCACCGAGCTACGGCACCGTCGATCTGATGGCCTCCAAGACTTGGGACAATGATCTGGTGCTGCGCATGGGCGTCGATAACGTCTTCGATGAAGAGTATTACACCCGTGTTGGCAGCACCTCGGTGTTCAACTTCCGCGGCGAGCCGCGCACCTTCAACGTCTCGCTGACAAAGTCGTTCTGATCTTTTGGCACCGCTCCCGGCGCACTAAACCCGCCGGGGGTTCAGCACGGGCCTCGCCGTTTGTTTCCCCGGCGGGGCCCGTTTTCGCGCGCAAGGATCGTAGGCGCGCCGCGATGTCCCGCAGAGATCCCGCTTCACCCCTCGGGGCAGGCAGACCCGGTCTCGATCCACGCCTTCGTCAGCTGGCCAAAGATCTCCTGCGTGCCGGGGGCGGGCTCGCGACCCTTGCCCGGACCCCAGCCCCAGCCGACCAGCCCGTCGGTGGCATTGTGCTCGTGCAGGTCTTCCATGCTGCGCCCGCCGTTGCGCTCCGGGTCTTTGAGTTGCGCGCAAATCTCTGCAGCGCTCTTGCCGACCCAACCCATCTCGATCGGCGCGAGTTGCCACGGTGAATGGCCGGGGATCGACCCCTCGCCGGTGGTGAAGGCGAAGTTCTCCTCGCCGTGGCAGGTGTTGCAGCGCATGCCGGGCGCGCCGAAATCCGCATCTCCTCGGGCCACCGGCGGCTCATGCGGGTGCATGTCCATCCCCTGCCGCGGGCTGTCGCCGACCGGGTGGCAATTGAGGCAGCGCGGATGCTCGATCACCGCCATCATCTCGGTGAAGAGCGCGACCGAGCGCTCGGTCTCGTCTGCGATGCCGTCGAATTCATCCACGGTGCGCAGCCCTTTCACTGTCTCGGCAAGGGTGGGCAGGGCAAAGAGGGCGGGTGCGGCGCCGAGCAGCGCCGCCATCAGGATCGTCTTGCGCATGGCTCAGGCCTCCATGGTCTTGAGGAAGGGCAGGTCGGTGACCGCTTTGCCGGTCAGCGCGCGCCAAGCGTTGGCGACGGCGGGCCCGATGGGTGGCACCCCCGGCTCGCCCACGCCCGTAGGATCGGCGTCCGACGCAATGATCTCGACCATCACCTCGGGCATCTCGTGGATGCGCAGCATGCGGTAGCTGTCGAAGTTGGCCTGCTGCACCGCGCCGCCCTCGCCGAGGGTGATCTCATCGAACAGCATGGTGCCAAGACCGTAGCCGATGCCGCCCTCCATCTGGGCGCGGATCACGTTGGGGTTCACCGCGACGCCGCAGTCGACGGCGCACCAGACCCGGTGCACGCGCGGGTGCCCGCCCGCGTCCGAAACCTCGGCGATCTGCGCCACATAGGTCTGGAAGCTCTCGTGCACTGCGACGCCATAGGCCTTGTCGCCCTTGACCTTGCTGCCGTCCCAGCCTGCCATCTCGGCGACTTTCTCGAGCACGCCGCGATCCCGGCCCGCATCCTCGCGAATGAGATCGAGCCGACCCTGCACCGGGTCCTTGCCCTGCGCTTCGAGCACCATGTCGAGAAACACCTCGGTGGCATAGCCAGTGTGTGTGTGCCCGACCGAGCGCCACCAGAGCACGGTGACCGGGCTTTCCTGTTGGGCCCAGCCGACACGCAGGTTGCCGAGGTCGTAGGGCATCTTGGTCGAGCCTTCGTAGGATGTGGGGTCCATCCCGTCCTGCATCATCTGCGCCATCGGCCCGCCTGCCATGATCGACTGGTTGACCACCACGTCTTCCCAGCCGGTGAGCTTGCCGTCGGCGTCGAGACCGGCGCGCATCTTGTGGACAGTGAGCGGGCGGTAGTAGCCGCCGTGCAGATCGTCCTCGCGGGTCCAGACCAGCTTGAAGGCGCCGGGGCCGCCCGCTGCCTTGGCGACCTCGGCCAGTTCGCCCGCGAAATGCGCGGTGTCCTGCGCGCGGCGGCCAAAGCTGCCCCCGGCGAACATCACGTTGAGGCGCAGGGCCTCGGGCTGGAGCCCAAGCGTCTGCACGATCATCGGCTTGTCGAGCGCCGGGAACTGCGAGCCCATCCAGACTTCGGCCCTGTCCTCGCGCAGTTCGATGACCCCGTCGAGCGGCTCCATCGGGGCATGTGCGAGATAGGGGAAGCGGAACTCGGCTTCGATCACCTGCGCCGCGCCCTCGATGCCTGACGCGCCATCACCCAGCATTTCCGCGTCCTTGCCGCCCTCCGAGGCGGCCTTCGAGAAGGCCTCGAAGATCTCGGCGGAGGAGCGCGTCTCGGCCCCGCTCTCGTCCCATTCGATGCTCAGCGCTTCGCGGCCCTTCAGCGCGGCATGGGTCGAGCGGGCATAGACCGCGACGCCCTGCGGGATCTGCCGCACGGCCTCGACGCCCGGCACCTCGAGCGCGGCGCTGTCGTCAAAAGAACCGACGGTGGCGCCAAGTTTGGGCGGATGCGCCACGACGACGGTCTGCAGCCCTTCGCGGTAGACATCCATGGTGAAGGTCGCGGTGCCGGTGGACTTGGCTTTGGTGTCGAGCTTGGGCAGGTCGGTGCCGATCAGCACGAACTGATCCGGCGATTTCACCGGGGGATCCTCCGGCGGGGTCATCCCGGCGGCTTTCTCGGCCAGCGCGCCGAAGCCCGAGGACTTGCCCGAGCTATGGCTGATCTGGCCCTGGGAGACGGTGATCTCGCCCTCCGGCACGCCCCATTCCTCGGCGGCGGCGGCGATCAGCATGGCGCGGGCGGCGGCCCCGGCCTTGCGCATCTGCATGTAGGAATTGGCCATGGCGGTCGACCCGCCCGTGCCCTGCATGCCGAAGGCGAGGTTCTTGTAGAGCTCGTTGTTGGCGGGCGCGTTCTCGGCGCGCATCTGGCTCCAGTCGGCGTCCATCTCCTCGGCCACCAGCGTGGCGAGGCCGGTGAACGGGCCTTGGCCGAACTCGATGTGCTTGATGATCACGGTGATCGTATCGTCGGGCGCGACGCGGACAAAGGCGTTGGGGGCGAATGTGGCGTCACCCGTCGCGCCGGATTTCATCGCGGCGGCAGCGCCGGACTGGGCGCGGGCGGCCAGCGGCAGCGTCATGCCGATCACCAGTCCCGCCGATGAGGCAAGGAAGCTGCGGCGGGACAGGGCGGGTTTTGCTGGGGCTGGTTTTGCGAAGGCCAGTCTTTCGAAGGCCAGTCTTTCGAAGGTCTGGGTCATCGTCTCAGCCCTCCAGCTTGTCGGCGGCGTCGTGAATCGCCTTGCGGATGCGGACATAGGTGGCGCAGCGGCAGATGTTGCCTGCCATGGCGTTGTCGATGTCCTCGTCGCTGGGCTTGGGCACTTCGCGCAGCAGCGCGGTGGCGCTCATCACCTGTCCCGACTGGCACCAGCCGCATTGTGGCACATCGAGGCCCTCCCATGCGGCTTGCACCGCCTCGGCCTCGGGTCCGTCGATGCCCTCGATCGTGGTGACCGAGGCGCCGTCGACCATCGAGACCGGCGTCACGCAGGCACGGCGGGTCATGCCATTCATCATCACGGTGCAGGCGCCGCATTGGGCGATGCCGCAGCCGAATTTGGTGCCCGTCATCTGCAACTCGTCGCGCAGCACCCAGAGGAGCGGCGTCTCCTCGGGCACATCGACGGACACATCTTTTCCGTTGAGTTCGAACGAAACCATGGCTCTCCTCCCTGGCTGCGCATGCGTAGCTTGGCGCTTGGTTTGTGGAGGGGAGGTAGCGCTGACGGGTGTCGCGTCCACGCCGGAAGGCCGGGATTGCAGCGTTGGATGATGCGTGGGGCAGGGGCCCTAATGAAGGCCCCCGCCGAAAGTTCCGTGCTCGCCGCGGCTTAGGCCGTGCCGGTCAGTTCGCTCAGATCCACCGCGCGGCCCTCGGTCATCGAACGCTGCGCCGCGAGGCCCATCAGCACCGCCCATTTGCCATCCTGCAACGAGACCTCGGGCGCGCTGCGCTCGCCGCGCACCAACTCAAGGAACCCGCGATGCTGGTAGAAGGTCGAGCCGTTGTGGTCCCCGGCTTCGAGGATCGTCGGATCGACGGGGATCTCGCGCACCTCGGGCCCCTTGGGCTCGCGCGGCGAGACGATGACCTGCGGCACCGGCGCCGCGCCCAGATGCGCGGGCCAGAAGCGGCCCGGCCCCGGCACCAGCGCCTCGATCTTGCCCTTGGGGCCGACCGCCGAGATCTCTTCCTGATAGCGCGAGCCCTCGGCGAACATGCACAGCTCCAGCATGGCGCGCACGCCGCTCTCGAATTCGACCATCACGTAGCCATGGTCGAAGATGTCGGGGGTCTCGCCGGCGTAGGTCTCTTCAAGATGGTTCGCCGCCTGACCGCCCATCGCCATCACCCGCACCGGATCAGACTTCAGCGTCAGCCGCATGAGATCGAAGAAGTGGCAGCATTTCTCGACGAACGTCCCGCCGGTGTAGCGGTTAAAGCGGTTCCAGTCGCCGACCTTCTCGAGGAAGGGGAAGCGGTGCTCGCGGATGGTCAGCATCTTCACGCCGCCGGTGGCCGCCTCGGCCTCTTCCAGCAGTTTGGCGACGGGCGGCATGTAGCGGTATTCCATCGCCACCCAGACCGGCGCAGGGTAGCTCTCGGCAAAGGCGTCGATGGCGGCGGCATGCTCGGGGTCGGTGAACAGCGGCTTTTCCACCAGCACGGGCAGCGGGCGTTTGCCTGCGATCTGCTGCAGCTGCTCCACATGGCGGAAGTTGGGGCTGGCGATCAGCAGGCAATCGATCTCGGCCACGTCTAGCAGCGCCTCGATGCTGTCCACGAACTGCGCGTTCGGAGCGAACTGCCGCGCATGGGCGCGCATCTCGGCGTCGGGTTCGAAGATCGCGCCGACGGCGGTGTTGTCCAGCAGCGCAATATTGCGCAGATGTTCTTGCCCCATCATGCCGCAGCCGATGATGCCGTAGGTGATGGTCCGTGTCTCGCTGCGCGCGAGGGTCTGGGTCGTCATAGGGAAATCCTCCTCCCTTCAGATGAGGCGCTGGACGTAGAGCGCCTTTTGGGTGTCGTACCAAGTGCGTGAGAACTCGACCGCCTCGCTGCCCTGCGCCCAAGACAGGCGCTCGATATAGGCGGTGGTGGTGCCGGGCTTGAGCGGAAATGCCTCGGGCGCCCAGTCCGGCACCTGCCCGATGCCGACGCGGTCTTCGGCGCGGGTGATCCAGAGCTGTAGGGCGCGCTTGTAGGTCAGGTAGAGCGAGTCCTGCACCATCTCGCGCGGCACCCGTCCCGCGCCGCCGTCGAGCCAGATCTCCTCTACCGCGATGACGACATCGTCGAGGTAGCGCAGGCGGCGAAAGCGGGTGCCGTGGTCCGAGGTGCCATAGGCGGGCTGCTGCGGATCCTTCGGAACATAGTCGGCAGCGAGGATGTCGGCGGTGGGCAGCCCGCCGCCGCCCTCGGCCAGCTCGAGCCGGAACATGGAGTAGACCGATTCGACCTCACCACCCGCGCGGACGTAGTTGCCAGAGCCCTGTCGGCGCTCGAGCAGCCCCTTTTTCTCGAGCTCCAGCAATGCCTTGCGCAGGGTGCGCACGGTGGTGCCATGGGCTTTGGCGAACTCACGCTCTGGCGGCAGTTTCTGCCCGTCGACCAACCGGCCAGCGGCGATATCGCGGATCACCAGCTCGCTGATCTGCATGTAAATCGGCAGCGCATCGGGCCTGTGAGCCGAATTCCTGTTTTTTTCCTGCATGTTTCCGCCTCCCCCTGCGGATGCTGCGAATGAAAAAATTGATACACCATTGATCTACATCAAAGACGCGGGTAGTGAAAGGGAAAGTTCGGAGGTTTTCAGGGAGGAAAACATGACGGTCGTACCCGTTACATCCGCCGATCTCGACGCGGTCGAGGTGGCCTGGTTCTCGGCGCTCTGCTCGGATGACTACCAGTTCCTCGGCGTGCCAGACGGCGATCTGCGCTCGTCGTGGGACCATTGCTCGGACATCGTGAAGACCGCCGAGGCGCAGGGCTTTGGCAATATCCTGTGCCCCTCGTCCTATCAGGTCGGGCAGGATACGCTCAGCTTTGTCGCGGGCTGCGCACCGATCACCGAGAGCATCAACCTGCTGGCCGCCGTGCGCTGCGGCGAGATGCAGCCGATCATGCTGGCGCGCACCATCGCGACTCTCGATCACATGCTGCAGGGGCGGCTGACGGTGAACATCATCTCGTCCGACTTCCCCGGCGAGAAGGCCGAAAGCCAGTTCCGCTACCAGCGCTCGCGCGAGGTGGTCGAGATCCTCAAGCAGGCGTGGAACCGCGACGAGATCAATTACGAGGGCGAGGTCTATAATTTCACCGGCCTCACCACCGATCCCGCCAAGCCCTACCAGAAGGGCGGGCCGATGCTCTATTTCGGCGGCTACTCCCCCGCCGCGCTCGACCTCTGCGGCCAGCATTGCGACGTCTACCTGATGTGGCCGGAAAAGACCGAGGACATCGCCGCCCGGATGAAGGCCGCCAATGCCGCCGCCGAGCAGTATGGCCGCACGCTGGACTACGGTTTCCGCAGCCATGTGATCGTGCGCGACACCGAGGCGGAGGCCAAGGAATATGCCCGCTACATCGCCAGCAAGCTTGATGACGACCTGGGGCAGGCGATCCGCGAGCGGGCGCTGGACTCGGGCAGCCTCGGCGTCAGCCATCAGGCGCGCAACCGCGAGCTGGCCGACCTTGAGGGCTATATCGAGCCCAACCTCTGGACTGGGGTGGGGCGCGCGCGCTCGGGGTGTGGCGCGGCCATCGTCGGCTCGACCGATCAGGTGCTGAGCAAGCTCGAGGAACTGCAGAAGATGGGCATCCGTGCCTTCGTGCTCTCGGGCTATCCGCACATCGAAGAGGCCGAGCATTTCGGGTCGCGCGTGCTGCCGCAACTCAATACATGCCAGCTCAACCAGGCCTGGGGCCGGGTTCCGCAAACCCTTCCGAAGACGCCGCTTGGCGCAGGAGACCGCCGCTGATGGATACTCTGAGCGATTTCACCCCACAAAGCGCAGACACGGACCGCGTGACCATGGCCGAGGGGCTCAGCTTCTCGCGGCTGGTCTACGGCATGTGGCGCATCGGCGATGACGCCGACACCTCTGCGGGCCATGTCCGGGCCAAGATCGACGCCTGCCTTGCGCAGGGGATCACCACGCTCGATCAGGCCGACATCTACGGCGATTACACCGCCGAGGCGGTGCTGGGGCAGGCGTTCCAAGCCGACCCCGCGCTGCGCCAGAAGGTCGAGCTGGTCACCAAATGCGACATCGTTGCGCCCTGCGGCAAATACGCGGATGTGGCCTGCAAGTACTACGACACCTCCAAGGCGCACATCGAAGCGTCGGTCGAGAGCTCGCTGCGCGATCTCGGCACCGATTACATCGACATGCTGCTGATCCACCGTCCCGATCCGCTGATGGACCACGAAGAGACCGGCGCGGCGCTCGACGGTCTGGTCAAGGCGGGCAAGATCCGCGCCGCGGGCGTGTCGAACTTCCGCCCTTGGGACGTCGAGCTGCTGCAGAGCGCAATGGACACCAAGCTGGTCACCAATCAGATCGAGATCTCGCTGGCCCGGGTCGAGCCTTTCACCGATGGCGATCTGGCGTTCCACCAGCGCCGCAAGGATCCGGTGATGGCATGGTCGCCGCTGGGTGGCGGCAGCCTGATGACCGGTGACAGCCCGCTGACCCGCCGCATGGATGCGATGGCTGCCGAGTTCGGCGTCGACCGCGCCGCCATCGCCGTGGCCTTCCTGCTGCGTCACCCGGCGACCATCCTGCCGGTGCTGGGCACGAACTCGCTGGAGCGCATCGCCAAGATCTCGGACGCCCGCAAGGTCGCGCTGAGCCGGGTGCAATGGTTCCAGCTCTATGAGGCGGCACTGGGCCGCGAGGTGGCGTGATGCAGATCGCGCAGCCCCATAGCTTTGTGCCCGACCCGGGCAACGGGCGGGCGCTGCGCGATGCCTTCGGGCTCTTTGCCACGGGGGTGACCATCGTCACCACCTGCGGGCCCGACGGCTGCGCCGCGATCACCGCCAACAGCTTTGCGTCGGTCTCGATGGAGCCGCCCCTGGTGCTCTGGTCGCCCGCGCGCAGTTCCAGCCGCTATGGGCTCTTTGCCGGGGCGGAGCATTACGCGATCCACGTGCTTGCCGCCGATCAGCAGGATTTGGCGTGGCGTGTGGCGAAGGATGGCGCGGCGCTGAAGGGCGTGGATCTGGGCTGCAATGCCAATGGCGTGCCGGTGCTGGAGCGCTGCCTCGCGCGGTTCGACTGCCGCCGGCACGCGGTGCACGCGGCGGGGGATCACGCGATCGTCGTGGGCGAGGTTCTGCACGCCGCCATGCAACAGGGCGATCCGCTGGCCTTCTTCGGCGGGCGGGTCGCGCGGGTCGACATCAACTGACGGCAGGCCGCCGCCTTGGAGGAGGGCGCGGCATGACGGGGAGGAGAGAATGACGTTACTCGACGGGCTGATCCGGCCGCTGTCATGGATCAACGACCGCCTGCTGAAAGTCGGTCGCGGCATCGGCGTCGTGGCCATCGCGGTCATGGTGGCGGTGACCCTCGTGCAGGTGTTCTGCCGCTATGTGCTGGGCAATGCGCTGCCGTGGCCGGACGAGGCCGCGCGCTTTTGCATGCTGTGGATGACCGGGCTGATGGCCCCGACCGCCTTTCGCCGGGGTGGCTTTGTCGCCATCGACATCCTGCCCTCGCTGCTGCCGCGCCGCGCGGCCAGCCTGCTCAACCTCGTGCTTCTGGCGATCAGCCTGATGGTGCTCGTCTTCGCGCTGCAGATCGGCTGGAAAGAGGTAACGGGCCTTGGCGGACGCTTTGCTTCGGCCTCGCTCTACATTCCCACGGCGCTTGATTTCAGCGATTGGCACCGGGTGCCGCGCAGTTGGATGATGGCCTCGATCCTCGTCGGCATGGGGCTGCTGGTGCTGGTCAATATCGAGCTGATCCTGCGCAACCTTGCCGAGCTTTGCTCGGTCCGCGATCTGCCCGCGATCCCGCAGGCCAACACGCAGGGAGCGGAATGACATGCTGATCTGGTTCCTTCCGCTCTTCCTCGTGTTCCTGATGATCGGCCTGCCGGTGTTCTTTGGCCTGCTGGCCGCGCCCGGCATCCTGCTGTTCCTCAACGGGCAGGAGCGCGATCTGACGCTGCTCTACCGCAATCTCTACAACGGCATGGACAGCTTCCCGCTGATGGCGATCCCCTTCTTCATGCTGGCGGGAGAGATCATGAACCGTGGCGGCATCACGCATCGCCTCGTGGAGTTCAGCCAAGCCTTCATGGGGCATCTGCGCGGCGGTCTGGCGCATGTGAACGTGATGTCCTCGATGCTCTTTGCTGGGCTCTCGGGCTCTGCGGTGGCCGACACTTCGGCGCTTGGCTCGATGCTGATCCCGGCGATGGAGAAACAGGGCTACACCCGCCGCTTCGCAGCCGCGATCACCGCCGCCAGCTCGGTCATCGGGCCGATCATCCCGCCCTCGGGGATCATGATCATCTACGCCTATGTCATGGGCGAGAGCGTCGCGGCGCTGTTCCTTGCGGGGCTGGTGCCGGGGGTGCTGGTGGGCGTCGGGCTGATGCTGCTGATCAAGGTGATGGCCAACCGCTACGACTTCCCCGTCGCGTCCCGCAAGTACAGCTGGGGCGAACGGGGAGAGGCGAGCCTCAAAGCGTTCTTCCCGCTGCTGACCCCGGTGATCATCTTGGGCGGCATCCTTGCGGGCGTCTTCACCCCGACCGAGGCGGCGGCGGTGGCGGTGTTCTACGCGCTCTTCATCAGTCTCTTCGTGCTGAAGACCCTGCGCTTTGCCGAACTGCCCGATGTGCTGGGCCGGGCTGGTCTGACCTCGGCGGTGGTGCTGCTGCTGGTGGGTGCCGCCATGTCGTTCAAGACGGTGGTCTCTCTCTCGCACGCGCCGCAGCAGATGGCCGATTTCATCCTGTCGCTGACCGAGAACCCGCTGCTGCTGCTGTTCCTGATCAACCTGCTGCTGTTCGCGGTGGGCATGTTCCTCGACGCAGGCCCGGCGATCATCATCTTGGGGCCGATCCTTGGCCCGGTGTTCACCGGCATGGGCGTCGACTCAGTGCATTTCGCGATCATCATGTGCGTGAACCTGACGGTGGGGCTGGCGACGCCGCCCATGGGGCTGGTGCTCTTC
Organism: Salipiger sp. CCB-MM3; assembly: GCF_001687105.1. Lineage (NCBI taxonomy): Bacteria > Pseudomonadati > Pseudomonadota > Alphaproteobacteria > Rhodobacterales > Roseobacteraceae > Salipiger > Salipiger sp. CCB-MM3. The sequence continues at coordinate 57,473 of NZ_CP014599.1, read as the reverse complement.
GTGGCCTCCGCCGTCTCGGGCGAGCGGGTGACCACCATCGCGCGCGCCATCCTGCCATTCCTCGCGGTCGAGATCGCGGTGATCTTTCTGATCACCTATTTCCCCGCGATTTCCATGACGATCCCGCGACTGACCGGGTTCGCGAACTAAGAAAAATCCAGAGCTATCAGGGAGGATAACATGCTCGGGAAGACCAAAACGCTGGCGGCGACGCTGCTGATGACGGCGGCGCTTGCCGTCCCGGCACTGGCGCAGGACTACACGATCCGCGCCGTCGCCAACTCCAACGAGAACGATGAGGATTACGACGGCCTGCAGGTCTTCAAATCCTACGTCGAGAGCGCCTCGAACGGGGCCATCGGCGTCGAGATTTACATGGGCACGCAGCTTTGCTCGAACGGTGCGGAATGTCTGCAGGGCGTGGCCGACGGCTCGATCGACGTCTATATCTCGACCTCCGGCGGCGCGGCGGGGCTGTTCCCCTACGTGCAGGTTCTGGACCTGCCTTACGTGATGCAGGATGACCGCGTGGCCGAGCGGGTGCTTTCGGGGGAGTTCACCCGCACCATGCGCTCGATGGCGCTGGAGGACTCCGGCGGGATGATCCGCCTGATGACCATCGGCAACACCGGCGGCTGGCGCAACTTCGCCAACACCAAGCAGCGGGTGCAGACGCCGGCGGACCTCAAGGGCATGAAGATCCGTACCGTGGTCGCCGACCTGCCGCAGGAACTGGTGCGCGCGCTTGGGGCTGCTCCGACGCCGATCCCGTGGCCCGAGCTGTTCACCTCGCTGCAGACCGGCGTGGTCGAGGGCACGAAGAACGGCATCACCGACATCATGTCGATGAAATTCCCCGAGGCCGGACTCCAATACGTCACCCTCGACGGTCACGCCTATATGGGCGCGCTGTGGTGGATGTCGAACGAGACCTTCCTTGCGCTGCCCGAGGACATGCGCCGCGTGGTGGTCGACGGCTTCTACCAGCTGCAGCAGGCGACTTTCGCCTCGCCCAAGCGCAAGTCGATCCCGGCCTATCAGGAGTTTGTCGAGGGGGGCGGCGATCTCTACGTGCCGACGCCCGAAGAGAAGCAGGCCTTCGCCGACGCCGCGCAGCCGGTCTATGAGTGGTTCACCGCCAACGTTGAGGGCGGCGAGGAGATCTTCACCGCCATGCAGGATGCGGTGCAGGCCGCGACCGAAGAGCTTGACGCCGAGCGCGCCAGCGACATTCAATAACCCCTTGTGGGCGCGCCTCTTTAGAGGTGCGCCCGCCTCGGCGTGGGCCTTCGGGCCCGGCCCAATACGATTTCAAAAGACACCGAGGACAGGACATGAGCGCCCTTACCGCCACCCTTTCGGACCCCCGCCGCATCGTCGCCCGCGCCAAGATCCTCGCCCCGGGGACGGCGCTGGCGATCGTTCTGGCGATGGCGGCGCAGTTCCTGTCGAACCACTACGGCGCGCCGGTGATGCTGATGGCGATCCTGCTGGGCATTCCTTTCCATTTCCTTTCGGAACACGAGAACACCGGCCCCGGCATCACCTTTGCCGCCAAAGGGCTGCTGCGCATCGGCGTGGCGCTGCTTGGCCTGCGGGTCTCGCTCGACATGGTGCGGCAGATCGGCTGGGGCTTCGTGCTGATCATCGCGCTTTGCATTGCGGCGGTGATCCTTGGCTCGATCCTTGTCTCGCGCCTCGTGGGCAAGGACCGGGCCTTTGGCTTTCTGACCGGCGGGTCCGTGGCGATCTGCGGTGCCTCGGCGGCCATGGCGATCTCGTCCATCCTGCCGCAGCGCGACACCGCCGAGCGGGATCTGTCGTTCACCGTGATCTCGGTCACCGCCTTTTCGACGCTGGCGATGATCGTCTATCCGATCTTTGCCGAGGCATTGGGGCTCGACCAGCATCTGACCGGCCTCTTCCTCGGCGGCACCATCCACGACGTGGCGCAGGTTGTCGGCGCGGGCTACTCGGTCTCGGATGAGACCGGCGACATCGCCACGGTGGTCAAGCTGATCCGGGTGACCATGCTTGCCCCGGTGGTGCTGATCGGCGCGCTCGCCATGCGTCGCCACGCGCCCACTGCAGCAGCCCGCCCGCCGCTGCTGCCGGGTTTCGTCGCGGCCTTCCTCGTGCTGGCCGCGCTCAATTCCTTCCATCTCGTGCCTGAGGTGGTGATCGAACCCGCCTCGACCCTGTCCCGCGCGCTGCTGGTCACCGCGGTGGCCGCCGTGGGCATGAAGACCTCGCTGGCCAAGCTCGCCGACGTCGGCGGCACCGCCATCGCGATGCTGGCGGTGCAGACAGCCGTGCTGGCCGCGCTGGTGCTGATCCCGCTGTTGACCGGGCTGGTCTGACGCTGGTCTGACGCTGGTCGCGCAAGGGGGAGGGCCGCGCGCTCGTCCTCACCTGCCACCGCCCCAGAACAGGGGCACTGGGTGCCTAAGGAACATGCAGTTGGGTGTCGCGCGGCGGACCTTCTCGACCTGAAGTTGACAGGTCTTCTTGAACGCGCCAAGCTTTGGACGTTGCTACGCGTTTCCAGAATTTCCATAAATTACAATATTGTTAGTGCCAGTATTATAATTGCACAGCCATTATTTTTTGGATTTGCCATGGACGACTCGAGAACCTTCGAGGCCATCGCCGACCTCGCGCGCTCTGATCTTATGCTTGTTGTCGATCTCGACGGCACGCTGATTAAATCCGATATGCTTTATGAAACACTCTGGGCCTCACTCTCCGGCAATGCCAAATTGATAATTCCGGCCATTCTGGCATTGCGAGACGGTAAAGCGCCCATGAAGCGCCTGCTTGCTGCGGGCGGGCAAGTGGATATCGAAACACTTCCGTTCAATAAGACGGTTGTCGAATATATTCAGAATTGGCGAAAATGCGGCGGGCGCACGGCATTGGTCTCGGCCTCGGATGAGGTGCTGGTAAAGCGGGTGGCGGATCATCTGGGGATTTTCGACGAGGCCCACGGGACGAAGGGGGATGAGAACCTGAAGGGCGCGGCGAAAGCGGCGCGGCTCGACGCGCTCTATGGCAAGGGCGGCTATGTCTATGTCGGCGATTCAAAGGCCGATCTCGCGGTCTGGCGTGATGCCGCGCGCGCGGTCACTGTTGGCCTGCCGAATGCACTGCGGACCGAGGTGGAGCTTGAAAATGACGACGTTCTGCATCTGAGCGACCGGCCCTCCTACTTTGCGCCGCTCCTCAAAGCCATGCGCCCGCATCAATGGCTGAAGAACCTTCTGGTGTTCTTGCCGCTCATGGCGGCGCATGATCTCTCGCCCGGCACGATTTTCCCGGCCATTCTTGCCTTCGTTTCCTTCTGCCTGATCGCCTCTTCGGTCTACCTGCTGAATGATCTTCTGGATCTCTCCGCCGATCGCGCGCACCCGCGAAAGCGCAAACGTCCCTTCGCCAGCGGGGCACTGTCCTTGGCGTGGGGCACGGTGGTGGTGCCGGGGCTGCTGCTGGCCGGAGCGGTCATCGCCTTGAGCATCAGCTGGGAATTCACCGGCGTCATGATGTGCTATTTCGCGGTCACCACGCTTTATTCCTTCTGGCTCAAGCGCCGGCTTGTCGTGGATATCTGCGCGCTGGCGGGGCTGTATACGCTGCGCATTATCGCCGGAGGCGTAGCAACGCAGATCGACCTGTCGGTCTGGTTGCTGGCGTTCTCCATGTTTTTCTTCTTCTCGCTCGCGGCGATGAAGCGGCAGGCTGAACTCGTATCCAAAAGCGGCGGCAAATCCACACGTATCGCGGGACGGGACTACCGCACGACCGACATGCCATTGGTGGCGAATATGGCGGTGTCCTCGGGCTATGTCTCGGTCATGGTGATGGCGCTCTATCTCAACAGCCCGGCGGTGCGCGAGCTTTATTCCTATCCCGGGGCGCTTTGGGGCATCTGCCTCGTGCTGCTGTTCTGGATCAGCCGGATGGTGATGATCACCCACCGCGGCTGGATGCACGACGATCCGGTGGTGTTTGCCGCGCGGGACCGCATTTCGCTGGTCTGTTTTGCGCTGATCTTCACCTTTGCCGTGGGCGGGATCGTGCTGTGAGCCGGCTGTCGCTGATAGGCCTCTACGCGCTTTTCGCGGTGCTGGCGACGCTGCTCAACCTCGGGATACAGCGGCTAATTCTTGCGATTGAGCAAAGCACCATAGGGTTTGCCATTGCGATCGTCGCGGGGACGGGTGCGGGGCTGGTGCTGAAGTATCTTCTCGACAAGCGCTGGATCTTCCGCGACCCGACCAAGGGCGCGCGCGAGAACGGACGCAAGTTTTCGCGCTATACCGTCATGGGGCTGGTCACGACGGGCATCTTCTGGACCACCGAGACGGCGTTCTGGCTGGTCTGGCAGACGGACGGCATGCGCGAGCTTGGAGCGGTGCTTGGGCTGATGTTGGGCTACGCGGTCAAATACTGGCTGGATCGCCGTTTCGTCTTCACCGACGCGGCGCCGGCGCGGGCGGCCTGATGCATCCCGAACCGCTGACTGGCTGGGGCAGGTTCCCGCCGCGCTTTGCCCGTGTCGCCAGCCCGCGAGATGAGGCGGAACTGCGGGCTTCGGTCGCCGGTGGTGGCAGGATCGCCCGCGGCAATGGGCGGTCCTATGGTGACAGTTCGGTGGGCAGCGCGCTCTCCCTGTCCATGCGCCGGATGAACCGAATGCTCGCTTTTGATACCGAAAGCGGGCAGTTGGTGGCCGAGGCGGGCGTGCTGCTTGGCGACGTGATCGACGCCTTTCTGCCGCGCGGCTGGTTCCCCTATGTGACGCCCGGCACGAAATTCGTCACTCTGGGCGGGATCATCGCGGCGGACGCCCACGGCAAGAACCATCACCGCGACGGCAGCTTCGGGGCCTTCGTCGATTGGATCGACCTCTTGCGCGAAGATGGGCGCGTGGTCAGGCTCAGCCGCGACGACAATACCGAGCTTTTCGACTGGACGCTTGGCGGGATGGGGCTGACGGGCGTGATCCTGCGGGCGGCGATCCGGCTGCGCCCGGTCGAGACCGGCTGGATCCGCCAGCGCACCCTTGTGGCGCCGAATTTGGATGCGGCGCTAAGCAGCTTTGAAGCCGAACAGGACGCGACCTATTCCGTGGCGTGGATCGACTGTCTTGCCAAAGGGCCATCGCTTGGCCGCTCGCTGCTGATGCTGGGTGAACATGCGGGGCTTGATGAGCTGCCGGAGCCGTTTGGACAGGCCCCCCTGAAGGTGCCATCGCGCAAGAAACGGCGAGTGCCCTTTGATGCGCCTTCCGCTGCGCTCAACCGGTATTCGGTCAAGCTGTTCAACGCACTTTACTGGCGCAAGGGCGTGCGCGGCGCTGGGGCGCAATTGGTGGATTGGGACAGCTACTTTTACCCGCTCGATGCGGTGCTTGGCTGGAACCGCATCTACGGACGCAAGGGCTTCATGCAGTTTCAATGCGTGCTGCCGCTGGAAAGCTCTCGCGCGGGGCTGACGGCGCTGCTGACGGAAACGGCGCGGGCGGGGCAGGGGTCCTTTCTGGCGGTTCTGAAACGGCTCGGCGCTGCGCGTGGCGGCATGTCTTTCCCGATGCCGGGCTACACCCTTGCGCTCGATTTTCCGGTGAATCGGCGCACGCTGGCGCTGCTCGACCGGCTGGACGAGATCGCGCTTGCCCACGGCGGGCGGTTCTACTTGGCAAAGGATGCGCGGATGACGGCACAGACACTGCACCACGCCGATCCGCGCGCCGCGCGTCTGCGCGAGATGCGGCGGGATGCGGGGATCGACCGGGCCTTTGCCTCGGCGCAGTCGGAAAGGCTCTTGCTATGAGCGGCGCGGTGAAGGGGCGGGTCATGGTGCTGGGCGCGCGATCAGAGATCGGGCTGGCGATCGCCCGGACTTTCGCAGCGCAGGGCCATCCCATCAGCCTTGCGGCGCGCCGGTCCGAAGAGCTTGAAGCGGAGCGCGCCGATATAACCCTGCGTCACAATGTGGATGTCGAGCTGCTGGAGTTCGACGTGCTGGAGACCGCGGCGCTCGGGCCGTTCGTGCAGGACGCGCCCGGCCTGCCGAGCGTCGTCGTCTCGGTGATCGGCGCGATGGGGGATCAGCGCGACAGCGAGACCGACGTTGCCGCCGCCGCGCAGGTGTTCCGCACGAATTTCGAGGGTCCGGCACAGGTGCTTGGCCTTTATGCCGAGCGGATGATCTCCGAGGGCGCGGGCGGCACCTTGGTGGGGGTGAGCTCTGTGGCGGGCGATCGGGGCCGCGGCTCGAACTACGTCTACGGCTCTGCAAAGGCGGGCTTCACCGCCTTCCTGTCAGGCCTGCGCAATCGGCTTGCCGAGCAGGGGGTGCATGTGGTGACCGTGAAGCCGGGCTTTGTGGATACGCAGATGACCCGCGGCATGGACCTGCCAAAAGCCTTGACCGCAGCCCCCGAGGAGGTCGGCGTCGCCGTGCTGCGGGCGGTCGAAAAACAGCGCAATGTAAGCTATGTTCGTCCAGTGTGGTGGCTGGTCATGCGCATCATCTGCGCGTTGCCCGAAGGCATTTTCAAGCGAACCAAACTGTGAGCGGTGGAGCGCAAGGGATGGCGGCACTATCGGAGAGCAGGCAAGGCGGCGACGGCGCGGCGCGGGCGACCATCGTGATCGCCGCTTTCAACGCCGAAGCCACGCTCGAGCGCGCCTTCATGTCGGCCATCGAGCAGAGCGTTCCGGTAGAGACCATCGTGGTCGACGATGCCTCGTTGGACGGGACGGCCACGCTCGCCGACAGGCTCTGCCGGGGCGTGCCGGGCGCGCGCGTCCTTCGCCAGCTGCAGAATGCCGGGCCAGCCGCCGCGCGCAACCGGGCCATCGACGCCAGCAGCGCGCCGTGGATCGCTGTTCTGGATGCGGATGACCACATGGCCCCGGATCGGATCGCCCGGCTGCTCGACGAGGCCGAGCGCGAGGGGATCGATCTGCTCGCCGACGATCTTTACCGGGTGCGCGAAGACCGGCTGCACGCCACGGAGGATCGCCTGTGGTCGCGGCAGGATTTCGGTCATATCGACGTGTCTCTGGCGGAGTTCGTCACCGCCAACATGCATGGGGCCCGTGGTCAGCGCGGCGAAATGGGGTTCATCAAGCCGCTGATGCGCCGCCAGTTTCTGCAGGAACATGGGCTCCGCTATGATGAAGGCATGAGGCTCGGCGAAGACTACTTCCTCTATGCGCAGGCCCTCGCCGCCGGGGCGCGGCTTCGGCTCGTCGACCCCAAGGGGTATTTCGCGGTGCAGCGCAGCGGCTCACTGAGCGCGGCGCATCGCACCGAGGATCTGGGCGCGCTTCTGGCGGCGGATCAGGCGCTGCTTCAGCACCCAAAGCTTGCGCGCGCCGCGCGTCTCGCTCTGCGGCGCCATTCCATGCAGACGCGGAAGGAATGGGCATGGCGGCGGCTGATCGATGCGGTCAAAGCGCGCGACCTTCCGGCCATGGCCGCCATGTGGCGCGAACCCCCGGCGGTCTTCGCATCGCTTGCGGGCAAGCTTGGTGAGCAGGCGTGGTTGCGCGGGTGTCACCGGCTGGGTTTCGGGGCAGGACCGCGGCGTCAGGGGTGACGGGGCGGTCGCTGAAAGGCCGGTCGCTCACCAATCATAGGCGGCGGCAGGGATCTGCGAGCGTTCCCGCAAACTGGGCCCAACCTCACGCGCCCCGCCTGATGCGCTCTGCAGCCGTAGACCAGTGCGCCGCAGCAGTCCCAACAGCCGCAGCGTTTCCCGCAGATCCCGCTCGGAGGCCGCGCGGCGAATGCTCCACAGCAGGCCGCGCCCAAGCCCCCCGGCCAGATCGCGACCGGCGACCGAGCCGCGCCGCAGCAGGCTGAGCCGTGCCAGAGCCTCTGGCGGAGGTGTCACGCCATGTTTTCCCGAGACCGCGCGGCGGCAGATGCTCAGCTCGGTTTCGGCAAGCGGCGTCTCGGGCGCGGCCTCTACGCCCGCCTCGAAATCCGACATCGCCTCGTCCCACAGGCCATGGCGCGCATAGGCCGCGCCACGTTGCAGGCAGGCTGCGCGCGAAACCGTTTCTGGGTTGCCGTCATACATGGCCCGCAGCAGGGACAGCGGAACATGCGTGCGCAGGCCAAGAAAGACCTCGGCGTCCTGTTTGGCCCAGACGTTCTCCACATGACTGGCCGCGTGGCGCTGCGCCGCCGGGCCGCGCAGGCCATCGTGCTTGCGTTGTAGAAACACCTGCTTTTCGACCATATGCACGGGAAACCGCGTCGCGAGGCGGACGATCATGTCATAGTCGATCGAGCGGTGAAGGTCTTCGCGGAACGGCCCGACGCGATCATAACAGCTGCGGCGCACCAGCATCGCGTTTTGGAACAGAAAGATGTCTTCGAGCAGATGCCGCAGCGGCGGCCCGGCGGAGAGATCGGGCCAATAGCCCGGCCCCGTCCGCTGGCGCCCGTCGCGGCCATCGCTGAATCGGGTGTAGCTGCCGCCGACAATGCCGATGCTGGCCTCCGTGTCGAGCACGCCGGCAAGGGTCTCTGCCGCATCCTCGACCAGCACGTCGTCATCGTCGCAAATCCAGATGTAATCGCCAGTTGCATGCTGCATGGCGCGGTTGAGGGCGGCCGACTTGCCCGCGTTCGTGGCGGCGAAGTACTGCACGCGCCGGTCTTCGATCTGCGCCACCGCGTCTTCGGTGCCATCCTCCGATCCGTCGTCCCAGATGATGATCTGATCCACCGACCGGGTCTGAGCCAAGATCGATGCGATCGCTTCGAGCAAAAAGGCCCGACGATTGAACGTTGGAATTATTACGGAAATTGTCGACAAATATGACCTGCTGAAAATGAAAGTCTCTCATGGATTATCTGTCTCGGCGCAGATTCTGTCCAACGCAATCTCTGCGGAATCTAGGTGGGTCTTTGTCCTGCGGATGCGGCTTAAAATGGCAGCCAGAGCGGGCCATAATGTCGCGTTGCCAGAAAATGTTGCCGGGTTTGGGCTGTTCGCATATCATCTCTTCTATTGATTTATTTTAGCGCCCGGCATTCTGCGCACTATTTTTGCGAGGCTTTTTCGGCTGTGAACCAGATTTCCATGCATGAAGACGAAGCCGCGAATCTGGCCTTGCACGAGCCTCGGAGGCTTAGGGGCCCCGACTTCATCATCGGCGGTGCGCCGAAGTGCGGGACAACTTCACTGCACTTCATCCTCGACCAGCACCCCGATGTGGCGCTTCCGACCGATGAGGTGCATTTTTTCGATGCCGATGATCCGGTGTCTCACCCGGATTTTCTGCGGGTGGAGGACGGCGCGCTGAAGTGGTGGGACCCGAGGTCCGCTGCCGAGGACAGCCAGCGCTGGTACGCGGAGCGGTTCAGGGGGTTTGGCGAGATTGGGCTGATCGGCGAGGATTCGACGACCTATCTGATGTCGGAGGTTGCCGCCAAGCGCATCGCCCAGCAGCTGCCCGAGGCCAAGGTGATCTTTATGCTGCGCCACCCTGTGCGGCGGGCCTATTCGCAATATTGGCATCTGGTGAAGACCTCGCGCGCCGTCGAGAGCTTTGAGCAGGCGCTGGTCCGCTATCCCCAGATCATGCTCGGCTCGAGCTACGCCGCCGGACTGAAGCGGTTCATCGATGCGCTGGGTCGGGACCGTGTCCATATCTGCCTGTTCGAGGACTTCCGGAACGATATTCAGGGCTGCGTCGATGCGGTGACAGGGTTTCTGGGGCTGGAGCCGATGCAGATTGACCCCGAGCGGGCGTGGTTCAACCGCACGAAATATCCCTCGGCGCCGCGCGTCCACCGGCTGGCTAACCACGTCGGGCGCAAGCTGGTGCGGGGGCGGTACAATCGCCACATGGGCGGGGAGGCCGGGCTTGGCCGGCGGGTCGAGAACAAGCTGCACTATTGGTGGTTCGCCCATGTGAACCCCCGCTTCATGAATGTCGACCGCCCGCCCGAGATGCGCGAAGGCACCCGGCAGTATCTCGAACAGCACCTGTCTGCGCGCAATGCGGGCCTTTCGCAGCTGCTTGAGCGGGATCTCGACGCGCTTTGGCCGGGCATGAGGTGCTGAGATGGGATCCATTCTACCCCTGTCGGTGTCCGCGCATCTGGCGCAGGCCGAGGCATCCCGCTGCGGCGGCACGCAAGCTCCGCTCAATACACAGAATGTGCACCAATTCTGGAGGTTACGCCCTTGAACCGTCGTCCGGGAGTTTTCGATTTCATGATTGAGGAACCGCTCGATACCGCGCCCCGTTCGGGCGGGATCAAATTTTCGGACGCGGTCATGTTCCTGTGGCGTCGCTGGAAACTGATTGCGTTGATATTTCTCGGCGTTGTCGTGCTCAACCTGCTTATGCTGCTGCAGACTGCGCCGCGCTACACGGCGACCTCCGAGATGACCCTGATCGATCCGCGGCAGCAAAGCTCGCCGATTGCGGATCTGCTGACCGGTGTGCCGCTCTCCCGGCAGGTTGTGGAGCAGGAGATCACGACCATCCGGTCAAAGGCCTTCATGATCGAAGTGGTGAAACGGCTCGGCGTCGACGAGACATCGCCCTTGCTGCAGGGCGGCGGCCCTCCGCCTTTGCCGATGCGCATGGTCTCGGGGATGAAACGTTTCGTCTCCGGCGCGCTTCAGCGCAGCCCGCCGCCGTCCGAAGAGAGCGTCCTGAGCGGCGGGACAACGCCGGGTGAGGGCGGTGAGAGTGAGGCAGCCGAAGGACAGAGCGACGGGCAGATCAAGGAAGCGGACGACAATGTGACCCTCTCGGTTCTGGCCGCCGATCTGCACAAATATGGGCCAGCCGCGGACTTGCTGAGCAGCCGGCTCATGGTCAACCAGCTTGGCAATGGGTATGTGGTCGGCGTGTCGGCAGAGGCGGCAACGCCTGAGTATGCGGCACTGATCGCGAATGTGGCGGCGGCGGAATACACGCGGTTCAGTCTGCGCATCCGCAGCGAGGCGATCGAGGAGCAGGTGCAGCTTCTGAGCGGGCGCGTCGAAGAGCTCGGCCAGAATTTGGAAGAGGCCGAAACCGCGGTCGTCGATTTCCAGTCCAGCGCAGCGGGGCTGAGTGCCGCCAGTGTGGACCGCACCGAGGGGCGGATGGCGGAGCTTGGCCGCAGTCTCATGGCTGTGCGGGCGGAGATTGCCAATGCGACGGCCCGAGTGGGTAAGCTCCGCGAGCTCGTGGAGGCGGAAGGCCCGCTTGGGGCGGCGGAAGTCTTCGACTCCGAAATCCTGCGCGGGCTGCGTGCCCGCCTGTCGGACTATCGCATAGAACGTAGCCGCCTTCAGGAACAGTTCGGCCCGGACGCATCACAGGTCGCGGCGCTCAACGCGGTCATCGCGCGGGTCGAACAGGAAGCGGCGCTGGAAACCGATCGCATCGCGGCTGAGCTCGAGACGCAGATCAGCATCGGGGAATCCGTCGTGGACTCGATCGAAGAGAGCATTGCGGCCCTAGATGCCGATGCCAGCGCGCGGTCGCGGAGTATGGTCGAATTGGCGAAGCTGCGCCGCATCGCGGACGCGAACCGGATCGCCTATGAGGAATTTCTGAAGGTCGCAACGGAATCCGCACAGCTCAAGGCCCTGCAGCAGCCGTCGGTCAGACTGCTGTCCTATGCCGAAGTTCCCAGCGCCCCAAGCTCTCCGCGCACGCTGATGCGCACGGCGGCCAGCGGTGTCGCGGGCCTGTTGATCGGGCTTGGCGTGGCGCTCTTCATGGAATTGACCGACAACAGCGTAAAGACGGCCCGGGACATGCGTAAATTGACAGGACTGCCGGTGATCGGAAGCTTTTCCAAGACTGGTGGTCTTTCTCGGAAAAGCTTTGAAGCGGGGCGCGCGACCTCTGGCAAACCACTCTCGCGCAAGGAAAAGGTGCTGGTTCAGGAAGGCCAGAAGGTGGCCCTGTTCCTGTCCAGTGTGGTCGACGCGGGCAAGGGGACCGTGCTCTTCACCTCGGCGGTGCCGGGCGAGGGGAAATCCGGAGCGGCCATGTTGGTCGCCCATGCTTTGGCGTCGAGCGATCACTCGGTCATTTTGGTCGATGCTGCGCAGAACGCCCCGCTGCAGCGCCCGGCAAAACCGGCTGCGGAGGGCGAAACTGGCGCGCCAAGCGGGGTCACGCGAACAACGGCGGGCTATGACTTTCTGTCCCTTGCCGACGCGGCTGACACCGACATCGGACATCTGTCGGAACGCTGGACCGGGCAATTGCTCAAGAAGCTTGAGGAGAGATACGATTGGGTGATCATCGAGACAACTCCCGTCCTCACTTTGGGGAATGTGTCCAGCTTCCAGCGTCATTCCGACGCGGTGGTCGTCGCGACCCAGTGGAATGCGACCGCGCGGCAGACCGTCGAGGCCTGTATTCAGGAACTCGTGGATATGCAGGCGCAGCGCATGTTCGTGGTGATGACGCAGGTCGACCGAAACCGGCAGCGCAAATACGAGTACCGGGGCTTCAAGAAAACGGTCGCCGCATGACGGGGGGCCGCTATCACCAACTGAAAGCGGCGCTGCTTGCCGCAGTTTTGGGGGCGCTGAGCGCCACCGCCACCGCCGCCGCTGCGGATGCCTATCTTCTGGGCGCCGAGGACGTAATTGCGTTGCGCGCAGTGGCCTGGGACGAAGAGACGGCAAGTTATGTGCCCATGGACTCGCTGACCGGCAGCTACAAGGTATCTGCCGAGGGCAGCATCATGGTTCCGATCGTCGGAGAAGTGCGCGCCGCCGGGCAAAGCCTCTCCGACCTGGGCGACGATGTGGCCGAAGCGCTGCAGCAAGCCACGGGCCTGTATCAGCCGCCAAAGGTTGCGCTGGAGATCGCCTCTTACCGACCGTTCTATGCAGCGGGCTTGGTCAGCGGTCCGGGCTCCTACGCGTGGCGCCCAGGGCTTACCGCAAGCAAGGCGCTGGCGATCGCGGGTGGGATGTTGCGCGAGGCAACCGCAGCGGGACGCGACGCCGGGGTCTACCGGGAAACCAGTTCTTTGCGCGGTGTTCAGGTCGATCTGATGCGCCTGCAGGCGCGGCAGGCGCGGCTGGAGGCAGAGTTGAGGGGGGCTGAGGAGATCACCTTCCCGCAGGGGCTTCATCATCCGGACGGTGTCGAAGCGGTGGCGCGGACCTTGGCCGAAGAGCAAACCATTTTCGAGATCCGCCGCGAGGCCGCAGCGCGTGGCGTTGCATCCAGCAAAGCGCTCATCGAGCTTTACCAGACCGAGTTGGAGGGGCTGGCCAGCAAGCTGGAGGGCTTTGGCAGGCAGATGCAACTCGCCAAAGAACAGGCGGAGAACTTGCGAACGCTGTCCGACCGGGGCGCTGTGGTGGTGAGCCGCCTCGTCTCTGCCGAGCGCACGCTTGCTGAACTCAGTTCCGAAGAACTGGACCTCAACACTGCGGCCTACCGCGCGCGCCAGCGCATCGGCGAAACCGAGCGCGACCTGCAACAGGCGCAAGCGACACGGCGGCAGGAGATTGTCACGCAGCTTCAGGAAGCGCGCCGCCAGATCGAACTGGAAACGAAGCGCCAAGAGATGTTCATGAATCTGGTCGCCTTGAGCGGGCTGCCGACAGGCGAGGGTCCGGTGGAGGCGCGCATGCAGGTGCGCCGTGATGGGCCCGAGGGCGTAGAGGTCATCACTGTTGGGCCCGACGATCTGGTGCTGCCGGGCGACGTGCTGGAAGTCTCGGTCGACCTCGGCTTCAACAGTCAGTAGCGCGGTGCGCCTTAATGGGTGCTTAGCAATATGGTCGGGGGCTCTCGGACAGCGGCGGTTACTGCGCCTGCATCAGGTCGCTGCATTGAGGCATGCCGCTCTTGCCCGCCGGGACAAATGACACGCATTGGACGAGCGTCTCGGCCTCGACGTCGGCGGCAACCATGCCCAGCCAATCGGCCTGCCGCGCGCTGCCAGCCCAGAGATCGATGTAAATCTTCATCGGTGGCCGCGGCACCATACTCGCGTCTCTGATCCGGAAAGCTTCGGTCTCGCCGTAAAACCAGGAAATGGATTCTTCTGTCCATTCAATGGCGTAGAGCGTAGGCTCCTGAGCCGCATCGTAGCCAAGATCGACCGATGGCGGCTCGGCGAGGGGTTCGCCATCGCGGAAGCGGTTGAACTCGACCCGTGTCGTGTCTTTGCCCAGAAACTTGATGTCGATTTCCTCGTGGCTGTCCCCGAAATGCGCGCCGGTGTAGAGGTAGAACGCCGAGATGACCCCGGCGCCGCTGGCGGGGCGCATGACCACCTCATAGCGCCCATAGCCGAACCATTTTCGCCGCTGAAGTTGTGCGCTGACGAAATCTTTCGCGGTCTTTCCCGCGCTGTGCAGTGTTCCGTCGTCAGCCGCCATCTCACCTGCCGAAACGCGGCGATCCTCGGGGACCGTCTGGAGTGTGATGGACAGGCCCGCTGGCCCTGCATGCGCCGCGTCTTTGCGCCACGATGTCCGGAACCATTTCGCCGGATGGTCGTACTCGGCGAGCCACCATTCTTTCCCCAGACCGCTGAACTGGAACGCGGTGCGGAATGCGCCGCTCAGTTGCTTTTCGCGTTTCTGCGCCTGCGCCGGCCCTGCGATTGCCCCCAGGGCTGCGGCGCACAGGCTGAGCGCGAGCATGGGTTTGCGGAGGCGACGTGCTGATGTTTGGCCGACCGATGTCCACATCTCAGAATTCCCATCCATGAAGGTCAATTTCCTTTCGGAAGGCGCGGCCGATCTGGTCCGCCTGCCCGGGCGTGAACACCTCCTTGTAGGACGTTCTGTCTTTTCGGAGGTCTCCCTTGGCGTGCGGCAAGCCGTCAAAGGGCAGGCCGAGCGTCTGGAACAGGTCGGCCAACTCCTCATCAAGGCGGTCGTAGCGAAGTACCCGATCAACGAGAAGTTGCCCCTGTGTGTCGCAGTAGAAGGGCGCGTTGTGGCACAAAATGCCGTTCTGTAGATAGCGGTCCAAGGTCAGATCCGGATCATAGTGCCGGTGCCAGCTTGCGTTTTTGAACATGTGATAATGCGAGAGTGTTTTATCCCAAGGATTTCGTTCGACGCAGACCTTCAAATAATCGCGCCAAACGTGACGCGGCAGGCGCGCGCGTGCAAAGCGGGCAGGGATATGATTGTAGAGACGGTTTCGCCGCATGAGTTCCGAGACGTTCTTCTGCAGATCGTTCTTTGACCGTACCTCTCGCCAAGGCGCGAACCAGCCGCGCCAGTTGCGCGGTTCATGCTCGGGAACGAGCGGATAGATCGGCGTCACGATGTCCGCTGGTCCGCAATGATGCGAGAGAGCCAGCTCTATGCTGGTGCCTGCCGACTTTAACGTCTTGATAAAAATGAGTTTATGGCGGTGTGATACGATCATATGGAATGGGTTTTGTGCGAAAGCGCATTTTGAAGAGAAGAAGGCGTAAGAATAACGCCGAGCCTAACACCGGGGGAGGGGGGCGTGCGAGCGTTTTGTCAGGGGACTCGCCGGGGGGCGGGCCAGAGCCGGGCGCTGCGATCTCTCGTCGAGTTCTTATCCGCCTGCGGCCCGCGACATCGCCGCATTGATAGGCAGTGTTTCGCGACGGCGCTCTCGCAGGTTCTCGCAACCTATTGGTAGTTTAGAAAATTTTGGGCAGATTTAGGCGCGCGAAAAAAGCAGACGCGCGCGCTCGAAATC
Organism: Salipiger sp. CCB-MM3; assembly: GCF_001687105.1. Classification (NCBI taxonomy): domain Bacteria; kingdom Pseudomonadati; phylum Pseudomonadota; class Alphaproteobacteria; order Rhodobacterales; family Roseobacteraceae; genus Salipiger; species Salipiger sp. CCB-MM3. Next base: position 41,772 of record NZ_CP014599.1, on the reverse strand, counting down.
TCAGCGACTTGAAGAAGTAGGCGAAGATGTGTCGCGCATTGATGGGGCGAGGTCTTGGAAGGCTTGATAATTTTCGCGGTATGTATATAGATAATGAAGAGGCATTTATATTCAGTGCATTTCTTCCTGACTGAATTTTATGGGGAATTGGCGTTGAAAATTACCGTCTGCGCTTGCACTTGGCAGCGCCCCGGGGGACTCGAGAAATTATTTCTGTCTTTCCGGAGGCTTCGCGCAACCGATAACATGGAAGTGGATTTCCTGATCGTCGACAATGACCGAACGCCCACGGCTCAGGGTGTTTTCGACCGGGAGACACAAGGTTTTCCATGGCCCTGCCACTACGTGCATGAGCCTCGCCCGGGGGTTCCGTCGGCGCGCAACCGTGCTCTGCAGGAGTTGCGCGACGTAGACTACTTCGCATTTGTCGATGACGATGAGACTGTGGACCCTGATTGGCTGGTCGAGCTTGTTACGGTGGCGCAGAGCACCGGGGCGACCTTTGTTCAGGGGCCGGTCGATATGCGCGTTGAACGCGAAGAAGACCGCTGGTGGCTGCGCACGCTCTTTTTTCGTCAGCGCAGGTACCCGAATGGCGCAAAACGCGTGGAGAGCTGGACGAACAACGTGTTGGTCGCGCACCCTTTCGTGCGAGAGCACCACTGCCGTTTCGATCTGCGGATGCGGTTCAACTCCGGCGAAGATACTCTGTTTTTTCAGGATATCGTGCGCGCCGGCGGTGAGGGGGCCTATGCGGCGAAAGCTTGGGTTTATGAAACGCAGGGAGCCGAGCGTCTTTGCTGGCGATGGGCGCTGCACCGTCAGTTCAACTATGGCCGCACGCGGGCGCTGACCTTTCTGTTGCGGCAGCCGCTGTCGATCTCCGTACTGTATTGCACCCTGCGTGCAACGGCATTGATCGGCGTATCCCTCTGCTACACGCTGACAATTCCCTTTCAGGGAAAGCTCGGCGTGGCGAACAGCCTGGCGCTTGGCACACGGGCCTTCGCCATCCTCTACACAGCGACCTGCGCAATTTTCAGCAATCGATTACAGACCGTCTCCACCCCCGTGACCATCGCCGACCCGAGTTCCGATGTTCGATAACCGCACCCCTTTTGACAAGATCGGCCTACGGGTGCTGCAGCGCCGTCTTGATGTTGCGCGCGGGATCGGGCGCAACCATTTCGGGCTCGAGATCGCGGGACGCAAGATCGGCTACTGTTATGTCCGCAAAAATGGATGTTCGAGCTTCAAGAAGATGTTTCTCGAATGCTCGCCGCATCGGGTCGAGCTGCAAGCCGATGAGCGCCCGATAGATTTCATGCGCCGCTTTCATCGCCTCAAGAGCGCGGACCTGCGCGGCTGCGATCACCTGATCTTTGTGTATCGCGATCCGGTGCAGCGGACGCTGTCGATGTTCCGCAACAAATTCATCGCGCGGAGCGGGGCAGAGGATATTCACCAGAGCTTCGAGCAGACCATCGGAAAGCCGGTGGAACGCGCGACGTTTCGTGATTTCGTCACGGACTATCTATCTCGGGACTTTGCCACGTTGGATCGCCATGTGCTGCCGCAGCGCACGCACCTGCAGCGCGCACTCTATACTGATGTCCTGCCGGTGTCAGAGATTTACGCGGGCATGTGCCGGATTCTGGGTCCGGCGGTGGCGGCGCGGTATTTTCTTCGCCCGGCCAACAGCACCTTTCACGTGCCGCATCGCGCGGTTTCGGCGGCGGCTGATCGGCCGATCCGCGATCTTGTCAGGCTGCACCACGAAGATGGTTGCATGCCGGACGATGCGAGCCTCTTGCCCGATGACCTCGCCAGTCAGTTGAGGGCGCGCTACGCGATGGACTACGAGATCATTGCAGCGATGCAGGATACCGCGCGAAGTGCCTGAGCTCCATTCCGTCACCGTCGCGATCGCGGCTTATGCTGCCGAAACTTTCGTCGGGGCGGCAATCCGTTCGGCACTGCAGCAGGAGGGTGTCGCGCTCGACGTCGTGGTGGCAGACGACGCATCCCCCGACAAAACCGCCGAGGTGATCGAGCGGATGGCGGCAGAAGAGCCTCGCCTTTCGCTGATCCGCTGCGCGGCGAATGGCGGGCCAGCGGGCGCGCGAAATGCGGCTTTCGGCGCGGCACGCGGCGATTGGATCGCCGTCCTTGATGCGGATGACGCTTTCGCGCCGGGCCGGCTTGCGCGGATGTGCCATGCGGGGGAGGCGCAAGACGCCGATATCGTGATCGACGACTTCCTTTCGGTGACGCCGGACGGCTCGGCCTGTCCGGGGGCGCTGCTGTCGGACCGTCGCCCCTCGGGGATTCTGAGCCTGTCAGATTGGCTGGTTCTCAACGGTCTGCGCCGAGGCGAAGTGAGTTTCGGCTATGCCAAGCCACTGTTTCGACGAAGGTTTCTGGAGGGGCACGGCCTCAGCTACAACCCCGACCTGCGCAATGGTGAAGATTTCCACCTCGTGCTCGAGGCTTTGGCAAAGGGGGCGCGCGTCTATTTTACGGCAGAGCCCGGCTATCTTTATACGCGGCGCGAGGGGTCGGTTTCGCGCAGCCTGGATCCTAATCATATGGTGGCGCTGGCGCGCGCGGACGCCCGCGTTCTTTCCGGACTTGCGCCAGACGTGCGCAAGGCCACCGCGCCGCTATTTGCGCGGCGCAAGCGCAACATGATGCGGCTTGCAACAACCGAAACCGTACTCGGCGCCCTGAAGTCGCGACACCCCAGAGCGGCGCTTGCGGGTCTGGCGCGGCATCCGGCGGCGTTTGGTCGGATTATGGGCCATGTGGCGGAGGCCCTGCGCAAGCGCGTGGTGCGCGCTAAGTGAAGGACGGCAAAACGACGCCGCGCCGTGCGACCCTGATCGTGGCCCGTCGGCTGGATGCGATGGGAGAGGGCAGCAACAGCTATCTCAAACCGTATCTCATGCTGTGTCGCGACGCGGGCCTGTCCACGCGTTTGCTGTTTGCGCCGCGCAGGTCATTTGGCAACCTTGCTTGGGCGCGTCTTCACCCGGATTTGGCAGTCTTGGCGGACAGGGTGGACTGGGGGCAGACGATCCGGGTTGGTGGGCTTTGGGTCTCCTTGTCGCCCGAAGTGTGGGTCCGCCTCTTTCGGCGGATCGGTGCCGAAGCTCTGAGGAGGCTCCGTGGGCAAACCGAACGCCCCTATCCAAGCGCATTGGGCGTGGAGCTGTCGGAGCGGGAAGCCAAGGATGTGGCGCGCCGGGCATCTGCCGAACCGATTGACGTGGTGACGGTCGAATACAGCACTCTGGGCCCGCTCTTGGACCGAATCGATGCAGAAAAACGGATCGTGTTTCTTCATGATCTGTTTTCGCTGCGAGCGAAGTCCTTCCGTGACGCTGGCTTGGAGCCTGATCATGCGGAGATGACGCTGGAAGAAGAAGCCGCGCGCTGCTCTGGTGCCGACGTGCTGATCCACGCAAGCTGTACCGAGTTGGAGCAGTTCCAACCGATGCTGCCGCAGGCGGCGCATGTCTGGATGCGGCCAGAAGTTATTTCCGCCCGCGCAGACGGCGACCCAGCCGCGGCGCCGCATGGGGTTTTTCTCGGCTCTCAGCACGCCGGTAATGTCGCCGCTTTGGACTACCTGCGCCAAAGAGTCTGGCCGGAAGTTCGGGCTCGGGTACCCGGCGCAGAGCTTTGGATTGCGGGCAGTATTTGCGCCCGGGTTGACTCGGCCGCCGCCAAAGCCGAAGGGCTGCGCCTCATGGGAAGGGTGGATGATTTGGGGGTGCTTGGTGGCCCGCAAGCGATCGGGCTGGCTCCGATGCTTCTGGGCAGTGGCATACCCATCAAGGTCGCCGATTATCTGGCGCTCGGCATGCCGGTTGTCGTCACACCAAATGTACTCAATCCATTTGGGGCCGCGTTGGATGGGATGGTTCTGGAAGCCAAGACAGAGGCAGACTATCCCTACGTAATCTGCAGGATTCTTCGCGACGAAGGCCTTCGGCGCGAAATGTCAATCCTGACGGCAGAGCTTCCGGGGCGATTCAGCAATGATGCAGTGCTTTTGGAGATTAAAGCCTAGGCATCTGTTGCTATCTGTAAATTCAGTAAACCTCTCAGAACTATGGCTGGATAATGGCCATCATAAACTTCTGAAATGAAAACACTTGCTTAGTTAATTGGGCATATTTGTGAATTATTCCATTCTCAGAAGGTAAGCAATAACTCGCCGATATCTGTATTGGGTTCTGTCGGAATCTTGCCGTTTACAAGTTTACGCAAGGAAAAGCGGCGTGACCTAGACTGGAGAACGCACCCGTATTGGTCCAGACCGCTCAAAACGACATCTCAAAACGAGGGGCGGAGTAACGCAGGGACAGACATAAATTCTTTAGTTCGGGCGGCCAAAACCAAGTAAGTCGCCTGCGGCCAGCTAAGCTAGGCTCGACGTTTTCGCGTCGGCACGAGGCATACCCCATTGTTCGCGCTGAATTTCACTTCGCGCGGGTGGTTAGAGCATGTCTTGAGTACGTCAGCTTTCCGGACAGGGGTACCAAAAAAAGCCGGAAGCAAACCGCGATGCAAACAACGTTTGGCCATCGATCTGCCGCAAATCGAAACCACCTAATTCGTATAAACACACGCTGAAGTGGAAAAAGGGGCGTGTGAAAAATGGAGAGCTGTACTCAATGGACGATATGACTTCGCACGTAGATGCGACGCTGGCTTTTGCGAATCCAACCGAAGCAACTCACGTAGCGTCAACATCGGGAAAATGGAACGATCCGTCAACCTGGGAAAACGGAAAAATTCCGGGCGTTGACGCAAAAGTGTATATACCCGAAGGTGTTGACGTCGAATACGACTCCACTTCCAACGCAAGAATTGAATGGGTGCGTGTGGATGGCGCCCTCGACTTCGCGACCGATCAGGACACCAACCTGCTTGTCGAAACCCTTGTCACCGGAACCGCGTCGCGGTTGACCGTCGGCACCGCCGAGAAACCGGTCGAAGCCGGTGTGACTGCGAACATTGTCATCGCCGATGGCCCAATCGACACGAGCATCGACCCCGCCTATCTCAGCCACGGTCTGATTGCGCAGGGCAGCGTCCGGATGCAGGGCGCAGAGAAATCGCCCTATGGAACGCTGGAAGGCAACGCGACCGCTGGCAGCACATCGCTGGTCCTTGATGGCGGCACCGAAGGCTGGCAGGTCGGCGACACGATCGTCGTCATGGGTACCCAGGTTGGCCAATTCGAGGACGAGAGCCGCAAGATCGTTGCGATCGAACAGACCGCGACCGGGGTCAAGCTGACCCTCGACAGCGCCCTTCAGTACGACCACACCACCCCCCCCGGTTACGACGAGCTGGACATCTACGTCGGCAACGAAACCCGCAACATCGTCATTTCCTCGGAGAACCCCGAAGGGGTCCGCGGCCACGTGATGATGATGCACACCCCCGATGCCTCCATTCAGTTTGCGGAGTTCTCGGAGCTGGGCCGGACCGACAAGTCCCTGCCGCTTGATGTGGGTGAGAACGTGTCGGCCCGCTACCCTCTGCACCTGCATGAGACCGGCACCGAAGCTGGCAGCGACATGGCTGTCCTCTACGGTAACTCGGTGCATGGCTCGCCGGGGTGGGGCATCGTGCAGCACTCGAGCAATGCTGCGGTGGATTACAACTTCGTCCATGACATCGTCGGTGCGGGCATCGTCTCGGAGGACGGCGACGAAACCGGCCAATGGATTGGGAATTTCGTCACTGGCATTCCCGGCGATGGCACGGACTTCTCGATCGCCCGCGATGAGCTTTCGGCCGACTTCGGCCACAGCGGCGTCGCCTATGAAAATCAGGCCCGGCAAATCGTCCAGCAAGACAACATCGCCGCAAACGCCAACACCGGATGGATGTTCCGAGCGGCCGAGACCAGCGTCGACAATCCCGATCGCGATGCGCTGCAGTTCGACCCGATGCCGCTTAAGGACGAGTTGAACAACGAAGAGCCGGCGATTGTCGGGTTTTGGGACAATGTTGCGGTTGCCGTGGATACGGTCCTCGACACGGGACACCGTCAGGATGTGGCGACGACCACGGACCTTCGAAGCGACATCGTCGGCCTCGTGGCGTGGGAAGTCGAGCGCGTGTTCGATGTCTTCAACTACACCGGCGAATACGTCATTCGCGATGGCCTCTTCATTGCCGATGACGATGGTGCGAACCGAGCAATCCGACTGTTCAACAAGCACGAAGGCACGTCGATTATCGACAGCCATTTCGAAGGCTTCAACATCGCGATCTCGGATCGGGGCATCAACAATGAAGGCGTCTACATCGGGAATACTTTTAAAGATGTGAACACGCTCGTTGAATCGCCTTACTACGGCGATGAGCGGCTACAATGGCAGTCCGGCGCAAGCATGCAGACCCTCGACCGGCCAATCCTTGTGCTCGATAACAGTGCCGACCTTACCATGGGCCCCCGCGACCACGATCTTCTTATCTCGGGGACAATCACCGACAACGCCGGGACCATGCGACTTGGGTCGAATAAGTGGGTAGAAGTTCCAACCTCCGACAAGGATGGCATCGAGCTTCTTGACGATCATCTTGGCCGGCCGACTCCCGAGGAGCTGGTCGAGATTCACGGAGCCATGCAGGACGGCAACGGCGGTTGGGTCATGCCCATCGCCATCTGGATCACCGACCGGGTGACGGGTGAGCATTTCTCCTACCGCATCGACATCAATCTGGTGGGCTTCTCTGACGCGTATCTTGAACAGTTCGAGATCACCGAGTTCGAATTGCCTTCCGGCGAGATCAATATTTTCAGCGACTACGGCTTCTCCGGCCAAACCGGCAGCGGCTCGACTGACACTGGGACTGGTACCGACACTGGGACCGGCACCGACACTGGGACTGGCACCGACACTGGGACTGGCACCGATACCGGGACTGGCACCGACACTGGGACTGGCACCGACACTGGGACTGGCACCGACACTGGGACCGGTACCGACACTGGGACCGGCACCGACACTGGGACTGGCACCGACACTGGGACTGGCACCGATACCGGGACTGGCACCGACACTGGGACTGGCACCGACACCGACACAGGAACGGGCACCGACACAGAAACTGGTGGCAACCAATCTGGGACCAACAAAGGCAAAGCGATTGCCGGTGGCAGCGCGCTGGAACTGACCGACAGCGGGGCGACGATCTCGGATGTTGTCCTGAACGGCGACTTCACCATCGAAGCTTGGGCACAACTGGCCGCGGGCAAGAACATTTCGGCGGCGGATGCGATCATCAGCGGTGCGGGCTTTGAGCTGACGTTCCGCAATGGTAAGCTCAACGTCGAGGTCGACGAGCAAAGCATCGCAGTCGCTTCGGTCGATGCGGTGGATGGCGTCTGGACCCACTATGCGGTGGTTCGCGAGGATGGTGTTGTCACGATCTTCGCCGACGGCGAAGCGGTTGGCTCGTCGTCCTCCCAGTGGACCGGCTCGGTAACCCTCGACACGCTCGCGGATGGGCAAAGCTATTCGCGCGGTTTTGTTGGGGCCCTCGATGAAGTCCGGGTTTGGGAAGAGGCCCGCAGCCAGTCCGAGATCGCCGATGGCCGCTTCAACGAAGTGGCAACCGACGCCGCAGATCAGCCTCTCCAAAGCTTCACCTTCGAGGACAGCTTCGATTTTGGATCTGGCACAAGCTACATCGAGTCGACCGTTCCCGAGCCCGTGGACAACGGCGACACCGGCAGCCTCGCACCGGTGGCAATGCTGGAAGTTGGCGGCGCGACCTTCGAGCAAAGCTCGGGTGATGCCTGGTATAAAACCAGCTTCCAAGAGACCATGGACAATCCTGTGGTGATCCTTGGGCCGCTTAGCTCGAACGAGTCAGAGGCAGCCTTTGGCCGCGTCGGTCAGGTGACGGACTCGGGCTTTACCATGCAGATCGAAGAGTGGGACTATCTCGACGGCGGCCATGTTGCCGAAAGCGTCAGCTGGATGGCACTGCCGAGCGGCACCCACAGCCTGTCAGACGGTCGGCAATTGGTCGCCATGGCGGTGGAAACCGACGCGCTTGGCAAAGCTTCCGTCGATCTGTCGGGACTGAACGGCGAATTCGCTGTTCTCACCCAGATCGGCAGCCATGCCAATGCCGAGGCGATGGTTGTGCGCAGCGATGTGGCGAGTGACGGCACGCTCGATCTGTTCCTGCAGCGGCAGGAAGGAGACTGGGGCAGCTTCGCGTCCGAGACGGTCTATGTCGTGGCGATCGAAGTCGGAACGTCTGACCAGGGCATCTCGGCGGGCGTGACCTCCGGGATCAAGCACAAAGCGGGCACTGTCGATTTCGATCAGAGCCTGTCTGATGTAGCTCTGATCGCGTCGATCTCTTCGAGCAATGGCAGCGATCCGGTTGCGCTGCGTCTAGAACAACTCGCCGCCGACAGCGCGAGTGTATATGTTCAAGAAGATCAGGCGCGAGATAGCGAGATCCGACACGTAGCCGAAGACGTGAGCTGGTTTGCAGCATCGCAGGGTCTCTATGACCTCGTCTGAACGGCCTGATCCGCAGTGAACTTTTTCCGGCCCGCCGTTGCGCGGGCCGGAAGCGCGCGCCTCTTTGCCTGGCACGCAGCACTTTCGGGAATTTTGCTGGGTGCGAGCCACATTCGGCGGCAGCAGAGCGCGCCGGTGTCGCTAATATTTTGCGCAGCCTCCCGCAGTTTTTGTTCCACCCAGATGGAGTGGCCGTTCCTTTGGCAGTGCTGGGGTGTTTGTGTTAGGGTCGAATTGAATTTCTTGATCGAGACCCCATTCAAATTACTGACTGACCTAACTGACATATATTTTATGTTGTATCAGACGTTTGCTTTTGGACCTTGATACTCCGAGCTTGCTGGGCGGGCCTGCGTTGGCACCGCTTTTCAAGCGCGATTTCAGAGGTGAGATGCAATGAAGCAAGAGATGTTGGCGGCCATTGCCTCGCTGCACTTGCCGCATTTTGTTGTGGTGAGGGCGATGAAATGTGGCACGAGCACGCGCTACGGCCTGCTCGCCAATCATCAAGATATCGATATGTCGCGCGACAAAGAGCCGGATTTCTTTTTGAGAAAGAAGAACTTCGGCAAGCGTCTGGAGTGGTATTCCGATCAGCTTTCCGGGGAAGTTTCGTTGTGTGGGCAGGCAAGCCGCAACTACACGCAGTGCCATATCTTTCGGAGTGTGCCCGAGCGTATGGCGCAGTTCACCCCGGACGTGCGCTTGATCGACATCGTGCGGGACCCGGTCTTGCGGGCGGAGTCGCACATCCGGCACAATGTCATTACGGGCAATCTAGAGGTCGGCATTGACGAGTTTGTCGAGCAACACGTTAACCGGAATGCGCTGGACACCAGTCGCTTTGCGCTTCAGCGCGAGGCATATCTCGAACATTTCCCGGCTGAAGCGATCCTCGTGGTCGATCTTGACGAGTTGACCCAAGTTCCGCAGCGCGTGATGCCGCGCATCCATGATCATATCGGTGTGGCGGATCGAGAGATTTCGGTCGCAGGTGTGCAGAATGACAGCGGCCAACTCGCGCGGGTGCCCGCGCCCATTCTCAGGCTTGCTAAGACCCCGCAGGGCCGGGCGGTCGCAATGCGGATCGGGCGCGGCTTTCGAGATCGGTTGCGAATAGCACTGGCCAGAGGCAATTCACGCAAGCCGCCGCCGTTGCCCGAGGCTTCGCGCGCTGCTGCGCGCCGATCTGACCCGGGATGCCGCAAGGTTCTGCGAACTTACCGGCCAGACGTTTCCAATTTAGCCGCTAAGAAAGGCGTCGGCCCGCCACAGCGCACGCTGAACGTCCAAGCCGCGTTTCCAGTCTTTCGCCCTCAAATTTCCCGCAGTGATGTGTTCAGAAACCTCGAGGTGACCTCATGACCTTGGCATTCCATCGCTCTCGTCTCTGGCCCAACTCGGGGTGCCTGAAAGCTTTCGCGCTTGCCGCGTGTCTTGCGGTTCAGCCATGTTTCGCGCTGGCTCAGGAGGGCAAGAAACGCGAGATGGGTGAGCCCTTCCGCACAGTCTTCCCCTTCGCCGGCCTGACGCCAAATTGGTGGCGGGCGGAGTATGACCACTCCGGTGCATGGCAGGAGACCGGCTGGCGCAAGCGGGCTGTGACGGTCGATGAGTCTGGCGTTACCCTGAGCCTTGCCCCCACCGCCGTCGAAAACCGTGTATCTCTGGAAGAGATGACCACCAACGGCGCTACCCTTATTCAAGAAGGCAAGATCGCCAAGAAATTTGTCAGCGGACAGCTACAGAACACCAAATGGTTCAGCTACGGCCGCTTTGAGATCGTCATGCAGGCCGCGGCGGGCGAGGGGCTGATTACCGGGTTCTACCTCTATACTGGCGAACATTTCGGCGACAGCCACGAGGAGATCGACATCGAGATTCTCGGAAAGGACAGCACCAAGGCCCAGTTCAACCGGTTCCTCGATGGCAAGCCACTGCAGGAGCCCCCATGGATGGAACTGGGGTTCGACTCAGCGGAAAAGCCGAGGCTTTACGCGTTCGAGTGGACCGAGGACTCGATCTCTTGGTACGTCGAGGACAAGTTGATGTTTCGGTTGGAGGGGGCGGAAGAGATGCCGAGTCTTCCGATGAAGATCTTCATTGATCTATGGGCAGGGGGGCCCAAACATGCGACGTGGTCGGGTATGGCGCCGGAAGATGCGCGCGCTAAATTGCTGGTGCAATGCATGTCCTATTCGCTGCCGAGCGGGGACACTCCGACCTGTAGCGACCTGATGACCGGCGGCTGACCTGGGGCTGTGACATCCGCAGTTTTCCGGGAGTTCTGCGTGTTTCGGGCCGCGGCCCGGCGGCTATTCCGCCCCGGTGGAGGCCGCGCGTTGCGGCACATCCGGGCTTCCGCCCGATTGCCGCTGAATCCCATAGCGTATCACCCTTTCGGGCAGAAAGATGGGGTGGCGGTTCTTGATGGCATAGCATGCTCCGATCCAGATCAGCATGTTTGCCAGAACGAAGGGGCGCATCAGGTCACTTTCAACCATAGTCCGTATGGTCTGAACCAACGCGCCTGTGAGCAGGAAAACGAACGGCATGCCGCCGCGCCGGAGCACCAAAAAGGCCAAATGTGACAGTGCCCAGGCCAATGTGACAAGGATGCATCCCAAGCCGATAAGGCCAAAATGAACCGTGATTTCGTAATAGGCGTTGTGAAAAGAGAACACGTGGTTGGGACTTTTGTGAAATTGAGCGAAGATTTCCTGCACCAGCGGACTTTCTTGGTAGCGCCAGAAGCCGCCAGCGCCTAGTCCAGTGATCGGATTTTGCCGGATCACGTCTTCGGCGAAGTTCCAGAGCTCGGTTCGCCCGGTCAAAGTTTTGGACTTTCCGACGCTTCCAAGGAAAAGCTCGAGCAGATGGTCACGTTGCTCGATCAAGAACGGGGTTAGGGAGGCCATCGCGCCGAGGGCGATCAGGCCCGCAGCAATACGGTCTGCGGAGCGCGAAAGGAAGCTGGACGCGCCAATGACACAGACCACCACGAACGACAGGACGAGAGCCGTTGCCGATTGACTGGCAAGAATGAGCAGGAATGCCAGCGCCGCGAGCGCGACCGCGACCAGACGCAGCCAAAGCCTGATCCACCGGTCGCAGGCAAGACAGAGTGCAGCCGCCCACAGCACGACCATTTTCGCACCGAGCATATTCTTGTGGGCAAAAATGCCGGTCATCGCACCCTCTTGGACTTTCGTGAAAAAGACGCTGAGGATGCCGCAGATCCCGGTTGCGATGAAGGCGGCGATCAGCACCTGTCGCGGGCTCATCCACGCGGCGAAGAGAACGCAGATCAGCGATGTAAGCAGCATCTGCAACCCGCCCCGGAAGGCCACATCCGGCACCACGCCGAGTGGCGCGCTTGCAATGGCCCAGAGGGGCAGCAAAAAGAGCGGCCACGCCCCAATGATCAGCGGAAAGGTCGCGCGGCGGTCTCGGAGAATCGCGTAACTGAGGTAAATCGCAAGGGGATAGAGCACGAGGTGATCGTTAGGGAAGGTGGTGAAGGTGACCAGAAACCAAACGATGGCGAGGCCGAACTCGGCGGGACGCATGTGCGCAGAGTGGGTCGGAGCGAGCGACGTTTTGGGTTTTGCGGTACTCATGATGCGCTCGAGCTGCGCTGCGAAGCGGCGTCTGTTCCGGCGGCGATATGTTCGGCGATCCGCATGGACAGCGCGACGATCGAATGGGTCGGTTGCACGCCAGCGCTGCTGCGGAACACGGCGGCTCCGGCGATGAACAGATCGGCGATGCCATGCACCTCACAATCCGGCCCCACTACGCTGTCTTTGGGATCTGCGCCCATCCGGGCCACTCCGGTCTGATGATAGCCATCCTGTGCCAGCGCCCGGATCGCAGCTCTGCGCGCTCCGATTGGCGCGTCATATTGCAGTTCTGCAATGCTGCTGCGCGAGAGTGACTGAGCGAGCATCTTATGTCCGTGCACGACCCTGTCGATATCCGGTTGCGAGAAATCCAAGGCAATCCGGATCTTCGGCAGTCTGCCCGGCTCAACCGGTCCGGCGAGTTCGATCCTGTTCTCCGTCCGCGATTCCTGCTCGGCATGATAGGCGAGGCGGTAGCGGCGCGCCCCGTTTGGCACAAGATGGTCGAGCGCCTGCCGCCGCTGACTGAACCGCGCGCGGATCACTCCGGGCAATCCGCGTAGAACGGTTGGGCCATCGCTCAGGACGTTATGCAGATGCGCCGAGGCGGCAGAGGTTCGCTGCGGAGCGGCGACGCCGGGGCCGTGCGGGTCGGTATTCTGCTCAGGTCGCCGGAACGCACGTTTTGCGAGGAATTTCGCTGACAACAGGCCGGATCCATGTTCGGCATCGGCGATCGGCCAGTTCTGAGCCCAGAAGAACATGTTCACACCCTCCGCCATCGCGGCAGCGGTGCTGCGGAAGATCCGCCGGACAGAGCCGCGCTGTGCGAGCGGACGCCAGCCAAATGCATCGACCTCATCTTCCCGGCGAAAGACGATGCTGGCCACACTGCCGGTGAGATGCCCGGCGTAATAGCGTCCCAATGCCTGCAGATGGCCAAGCTCTTCGGGCCAGCGTACCTTGTCTGCCAGCAGCAGCCGCAGGGTTTCGATACCGCCCTGCGCCAGTACAGTTTTTGGCGCTCTAAGTTCTAGTGTCTCGGGGATGCCCTGCGCACAGACGCGAAGCCCCTCGCAATGCGTGCCGCCGCGTGGGCTCTTGCCGAGGATAATGCCGGTCGCGGTGGCGTTCAAAAGCACGTCGGGCCCATAGGGGGCCTCCATCCGCGCGCGGTGCCATTGCAGCAAAGAGCCGGTGTTCGCCAGCACCTCCTGAGAGTTGAGGTCAAAAGGCTCGGTCGTCTGCGGATCAAAGAATGGCTGCTCGGGCGGGGAGGCTCCCAGAAATATTGCGGCGGACTGGTAGTGCCGTGCGAGGTCCGCGTAGTCCATCGGCCATCCGCTGGCCAAAAGATCATGCGGCATGAGGGGGATCGTGCGCCCTCCCCAGAGCCAAGAGGTGCCGCCGAGCGCGCGGCAATGGGTGATCGAGGCGGCGGCATGTGCCTGCGGGGTTTCATATTCGGCGTCAGGTCCGGGGCTGGGCTCGTGCGAGCCCGCCTCGACGATCAGCACGCGGTGGCCAGCTTCGGCCAGCGGAAGCGCAACAGAGAGCCCGGCAGGACCCGCACCGGAGACGATGCAATCATAACTTCTGCTGCGGGCAGTGCGCGCGTCGATCAAGGGCATCGCCAGACCCTCAACCGGGGGCGACGCGCTGTGGCGCAACCATGAGCGTTGATGATCGAATGCTGGTTTTTCGTGCTTTGGCTGGATTTTCCGGCACATCCGAAGTTCGGCAATTGTCAAAACGGAAGGACGCCAAGGATGTGTTTGAGATCAATCGCATAGGATGAATTCCGCAGGCTGAAAATGGATCAAATTAATTTTAAGCAAGTGAATTGCAGGATGTGCCGACCCGGCAGGCCACGCAAGTCTTGAATTGCGAAACTATAGGCGTCTACCGTTCCAGGATAGGAATCGAGATTATCTTAACGTCTTTCGTGCTCATTATTTCAGCCATGATTGGGAAGCCGCCGTGTCACCCCAACACGAGGATTTTGACGACTGCAACAGCATCGGGTGCGGCGCCGGGTTATGGGATTTATTCCATATTAGCAGTGCGTTTCATGACGTTTCTCACCCCGGCGGACCGTCTGATGGATCGGCGCGCAAAAGGCCGTGTAGGCGATCCCCGCTTCCCAGAGGCGGAACACGGATGTGTGAAGGATGATCGGTTATCGTCGGGATATCGACGGGCTGCGCGCCGTGGCCGTGCTTCCGGTGGTCCTGTTCCACGCGGATGTCCAAGTGTTTTCGGGCGGCTTCGTCGGCGTTGACGTCTTCTTCGTCATCTCGGGCTTCTTGATCACCACGATCATTCATCGCGAGATCGAAGCGGGCGAGTTTTCTATCCTACGCTTCTACGAGCGTCGCGCGCGGCGCATTCTTCCGGCGCTCTTGCTGGTGATCGCGGTGTCCTTGCTGGCCGGTTATTTCCTATTGATGCCAGCTGATTACGCCGCAGCCGGGCGGGCGGGGCTTGCCGCGGCGCTGTTCGTTTCGAACATGCTGTTCTGGTCTGAGACGGGGTATTTCAGTCCGGGCATCTACGATCAGCCCCTTCTCCACACGTGGTCGCTGGCGATCGAAGAGCAGTTTTATATCTTCTTTCCGCCGTTGATGCTGGCGATCGCGGCCCTGCGCTGGAAGCCAGCGTTGCCAATCGCGGTGCTTACGCTTTTGTCCCTGTGCCTGAGTGGCCTGACGACCGAAGCGCGCCCTGCCATGGGCTATTACCTGCTGCCTTGGCGCGCTTGGGAGTTGGGGCTTGGCGCGCTGGTCGCCCTGCTGCCGCTGCGCAGCATGGGGCGTGTCCCGCGCGAGGTCATGGGGCTTGCAGGGCTCGTCCTGATCGGGGCCGCTGTGCTGGGCTTTGATGAGGCGACCGTCTTTCCGGGGTGGGCGGCGCTGATGCCTGTGGCCGGTGCCGCGATGATCATCGCGGCGGGCGGCAAGATGAACACGATATGCGACCGGCTGCTGAGCGTCCGGCCATTCGTTTGGACGGGGCTGATCTCGTATTCGCTGTATCTTTGGCACTGGCCTGTCATCGTCTTCTATCAGCAGATCGTCTTCGACAGGCCCGATGTGCTGGGCTGCGTACTGGTTGTCTCGCTCTCCTTTGCGCTGGCTTGGGCAAGCTGGGCATGGGTCGAAGTGCCCTTTCGGCGGCGGAGCAGCAGCCCCACGGTCTCTGCGTCACGCCCCGCTGGGCCGGTGCGGACCCTTCTGGTCGCTCTGGCGGGCATCATGGTGGTTTCGCTCACGGCGGTGGGGGTGACGGCGGGGGGCGGTTTGCCCTTCCGTTTGCCCACCGAGGCCGCGCGGCTCGCCGCCTTCTCGGATGGTCAGCATCCGCGACTGCGCGAATGCACCGGGCGCGACGACGCGTGGCGTGCACCGGGCGATCCCTGTCTTTTCGGCGCCGAGGCGGAGGTTGCGCCTACCGTTGCGCTCTGGGGCGACAGCCACGCGGGCGCGCTGCTCCCCGAGGTTGAAGCCGCCGCGCGTCGCAGCGGGCGCAGTTTGGCCTATCTGGCGCGGGCAGGATGCCTCCCGGTTCCCGAAACGGAGCGGTTGGACGGCCAGACCGGACGCTGCGCAGAGTACGGAAACGGCGCGCTCGACTACTTGCTGCGAAGCGAGACGATCGAAACCGTCATTCTTGTGGCGCGATACGCGCTGGCGTCGAAAGGATATATGGCCGACTTCGGGCTGTCCGAGCGCGACTGGAGCCCAACGCGCTATGCCGATGTGACAAGCGGACCATGGCCAGAGGCCGAACGCCTCGAGCGGCTCATGGCCAAGCTGGACGAAACGGTGGGGCAATTGCGCGCGGCGGGGCGCACTGTCGTCATCGTCTATCCCATCCCCGAGATTGGCTACAAGGTGCCGGAGACATTAGCCAAATACTCGCTGCAGGGGCGCAGTACCGAGCCATTTGGTCTGCCACGAGACGTGTTCGAGGGGCGCAACGCCGCCGTGCGTGCCGAGCTCGACAGGATCGTCGCGCGGCACGACGCGCTAAAAATCTTGCCCAGTGAGGTCTTTTGCGACGAGCACATGTGCCATGCCATGCGTGACGGGACGCCGCTTTATTATGATGATGATCATCTGAGCGCTGCGGGAGCGGCCTTTCTCGGGCCCGCCTTCGACGGTTTGATGGCAGGACGCATGGTGCAGACGCGCGGCCCGGAGCGCGACGCTTTGCGCCGAACGCCTTGATCCCAGTGTCGGCACGACGGGCCGGGATTGAACGAAAAGACCAAGGACCGCAGCACAGAGGACGAAACCGCAATGAAACAGGCACTTCGCGCGCGCTTCATTTCGACTGCCCTGCGTTTCAAAAGCTTTGAGCCCGAGGACGCCATACTGCTGTCCTGCGACCCGCGCAGCGGCTCGACATGGCTGAGCGAGCTTCTGTGCGAGTCCCGTCCCAGCGCTGTTATCTGGGAGCCGTTTCACCTCGACAACGCCCCGCGTGTTCGGGATTTGGGGTTCTCGTGGCGGCAGTACATTCCGCCGGATGCAGACTGGCCCGAGGCTGAACTGTTCATCCGGCGCATGCTGTCCGGCGGATACATCAACCAATGGACCAGTTGGGCAAGTCCCGTGGCGGATTTCGTGCGTGCCGAGCATCTTTTGGTAAAATGCTGCCGGGCCAACGGGGTCTTGCCGTGGCTGGTGCGCCGCATCGCGTTTCGGCGCAAACCGATCCATTTCCTGCGGCACCCTTTTGCGATTGCCGCGTCGCAGAAGCGGATGGGGAATTTTGGAACGGCGGGCATGGATGAGGTTCTATCGCGCGGCAGGTACTTTGAATATCTATCTGAATATGCGGGTTTTATTCGCAGCCTGGAGACGGATGCAGAGCGGATCGTCGCCATGTGGTGTCTGATGCAAAAGCCCGCGCTCAGCGATGCGCAGACCCAAGAGCGCACGATCCGCATGCACTACGAGACGCTCAAGCTTTACCCGGAACGCGAGGTGGCGCGATTGTTCCACACATGGGGCGAGCCGGTGCCCGAGGGGGTTCTTGCCCGCGTCAACCAAGCGAGCCGCATGACCGTCGATGGGGCGCTGCTGAATTACCCTCTGTCGCAGGTCGGAAAGTGGCGGCAAGAGTTCAGTGACAAGCAAGTGGATCGGTTGGCGCGGATTTTGACACAATTGGGTGTGACGGAATACAGCGAAGCGCTGCTGCCCGCTACGGAGCTAGAGCCAAGCGATGAAAATTAACGCGAAACCTACCGCCCCACCTCCCGCGATTTGCGCTTTTCCGCCTTTGGTTA
This sequence comes from Salipiger sp. CCB-MM3, assembly GCF_001687105.1. Lineage (NCBI taxonomy): Bacteria > Pseudomonadati > Pseudomonadota > Alphaproteobacteria > Rhodobacterales > Roseobacteraceae > Salipiger > Salipiger sp. CCB-MM3. The sequence continues at coordinate 24,283 of NZ_CP014599.1, read as the reverse complement.
AAAACGTCTTGATGTGTGGCGTCTCTTGCGTAGCATAGGGAAAGAAAAAGTATATTTTAGAATTTTTACACGCAATTTGAGTTGTTCGGTGCTGTGGTACATTTAACAGCGAGGACTTTTCATGGCACATCGACCCGATGTCTCTCGGCTCGACGACACGCCCGATATTTCATCGACAAGTTCATGGACTCGCAATTCGCGAGGTAAACGCGTGTTCGACTTGGCCTTCGCGATGCTGATGATCCTGCTCTTCCTGCCGGTCTTTGTGACAATCCTCGTTGCGATCGTGCTCACCGATCGTGGGCCGGCGATCTATGCGCATACGCGCATCGGGAAGGGGGGGCGTAAGTTTCAGTGCTACAAGTTTCGCACGATGGTGCTGGACGCTGACACAAGGCTCGACGCGCTCCTTGCCTTGAACCCGGACCTTCAGGCCGAATGGGAGGGGACGCGGAAACTGAAAGAAGACCCTCGGATCCTTCCCTACATCGGCAGTGCCCTCAGAAAGTCGAGTCTTGACGAGCTTCCGCAAATCCTGAACGTACTTCGGGGTGACATGTCGATCGTCGGGCCGCGCCCGATCGTCGAGGATGAACTCAAATACTATGGCGTGGCGCAGCACCTCTATTTGCAGGTCCGTCCCGGTCTTACCGGCCCTTGGCAGGCAGCCGAACGCTCGGATTCAAGCTACAGCAAACGGGTGAAGCTCGACGCAACCTATGTTCAGTCAGGCTCATTCGCGACGGACCTTCAGCTGATCTGGACGACGGCGCGGAAATTTGTCACCTTGTCTGGGCGCGGGGCTTACTGATTGCGCGGACCGCTCAACGGAGCTTGTTCCGCGTTCTGCCCGCGCACTTGGGTCCTGCTTTGGGGTTTTCCCCGGTTTTTCCCAGAGCGAGCGTCCAGTAAGATTGAATCAAGCAAAATGAGCGGTCCGCTCAAGATCCAAGCACCCAGCAGCCATAGCAAAGTGCTTCCTCCGAAAAGGGTTCTTAGCAAGAAGGCTGAAATCATAGCGAGCACGAGGATCGCAAAGCAGCGATACATCCACATGCTGGAAGATGGTTCCTGTTTTCGTTTCATTTCAATGCAGCTACACCTATTCCATGGAGCTTTCATGCCACAGGCGCGCGTTTGGTCGAACAGTCTGCCTTGGATCAGCTACATAGCAAGTAAGCGCTGCCCTCGCAAATTCCAGATCTGTGATTGGTAATGGCGGGGTTGGTGGAAAATATACCTAGGGGTATATATTCAGGCGGCTTTTTCTCGAGCATCAGTGCTCTCATTGGGGCTCGGGCGGTTTTGACGCTGCTGCAACTTGCAAGCGTGCCTCTTTTGGCGCGCGTGCTCGACATGCATGATTTTGCCATCATGGCTCTTGGCATGACCATACCGCTCTTCGCCAATACACTCAGTGACGCTGGCCTTGGACGCTCGCTGGTCCGCAGGCAAGAGTTTAATGTCGACGAGTGGAGCACGGTGTTCTGGTTTCTGGGATTGGTCGGACTCGCTCTTGCGGCGGCGGTTGTGGCGGCAGCGCCGATCTATGCCAAGGTGATGCACGAGCAGGAGCTGATCGGCGTCGTTTCGGTGCTCGCGGCGGTACCTTTCATTCAGGCCTGCATTTCGACCCACCAATCGGCGCTAGAGCGCGATTTTCGCTTCGATCAGATCTCGAAGGTCACAGTTGCATCTGGAATTCTTGGAGTTCTGCTTGCACTGGGCTTGGCGCTTGCCGGGGCCGGATACTGGGCCTTGGTGGCGCAGCAAATCGCCACCGCGGGGCTACGGGGGGCTGCCTTTGCGTGGCTCTCGGGGTTCAGGCCGCGTCTGGCGTTCAGTCGGCGTTTGCTCATGCCGCATCTGAATTTCGGCAAGAACACCTTGTTGTTTTCCGGCGTCATGACGCTGCAAAGCCAGACGCCGGTTCTGGCATTCGGGCAGGTCCTCAGTAGCCACGCGGTCTCGCTCTGGTCCATGACGGAACGGGCCTCGCGGCCCGCGAGAACCGGGCTTGCGGGGCCGGTGGCGCAGGTCACTCTCGTATCCATGTCACGGCAATGGCGCGAGGGGCGCGGCGCTGAAGAGGTTGCTGCGCTCTATCTGGCGGCAACGCGACTGTTGGCGACGTTGCTCTTTCCCGGGTTCATCGTTCTGGCGTTCGCGGGTGAAACCGTGTTTGTCTGGCTGCTGTCCGAACCGTGGCGTCCAGTGGCGAATATTTTCGCCCTCGCTGTCCCGGCGCTTCTTCTGGAAGCGATTTCGTCGACCGGCGCGCGGGTTTTCATGGTCTCGGATCGAACCGACCTGAGGCTGCGCATGGCGGTCGAAAGGCTGCTGCTCGGCACGATAGTTTTCCTTGCGGCGCTGCCCTTCGGGCTGGAGATGGCAGTTGCGATGCGCAGTCTCTTTGCGGTGGCCTATATGCCGCGCTACTGGGGCTATCTGTGCCGCTGCGTTCCGCTCGACAGGTGGGCGGCTGCGCGCGTGTTGGTGCTGCCAACCGCTGTCGGGGTCGTGGTCGGGCTTGCGACGCAGCACGTGATCGCCGAGGCCGGCGCGGGGGAGACCGTATCGGCGCTGCTGTCGCTTGCCTGTGCGGCCGTGTCGGTGGGGCTCGCCGGCCTCGTGGGCATGGGGTCGCTGCGGAGTGATGTCGCACGACTTCGGGCCTCGGTGCACCGGCGCACGGACGTGTAGCGCCACAGCCGCTGGGTCGGACTGCAGCGGTCGGCCGCTAGCCGAAGTTGCCCGCTGATTGCCTGCGCCCAGACCGCCATGCGTCGGCGCTCGCCATTGTCCGCAAGAACCCTGCACCCCATGCATTATGCGCGATAGCCAGCACAACTCCGGCCCAGAGACCGGTGAGATCCCGCGAGGAAATTGCCGCAAAGATCGATACGCCCAGTAGTAGAAGAAAGTAAGAAATGGGCCATGTCAGCGCGACGGGAAACACTGGCGAGAGCAAACCGGCGGCAGCCATGCCAAAGAGATTGAGGGCCGGAATGACCTGCCGCAGGCGCGGACGGATGCGGTGTTTGAGGACGGTGCGCCCCCGTCCGCGACCGTAATTCCAGTATTGCCACATAAGCGCGCGCGGCGTGCGACGCATCTTGTAATCGACGCGAATGCTCGCATCCAGCCAGATGCGACCTCCAGCCTCGAGAAGCCTGCGGTCGAATTCGGCGTCTTCATTGTGACTGAAACTCTCGTCGTAGCCTCCGATGCGCCGGAACCAATCCAGCACGAACCCCGCATGATGTCCGTGGTCGACCCAGCCCGAGCGCGTACCGCCCCGATGCGCAGCGCCGCCGGACCCGAGCGGGGTATCAACAACCCAAGCGCTGGCGCGCTGGAACGGCTCATCACCGACCGCGTCCATCACGCTGACCACCGAGGCCACTTGAGGACGGGCCGCGATGACTTCGACAATGCGGCGCACGTAGCCCGGTGGATAGATCGCATGCGCGTCGCAGCGGACGAGTACTTGGTGGCAGGGTCGTGCCACCTGTTGCACTGCCCGATTGACTGCAGCCGACTGAATGCGCATGGGATTGTCGATAAGACTTAGACACGGGTCCACCTTGGCCAGATCTTCCACAATGGCGCGCGTTTCGTCCGAGCTGCCGCCATCAGCGACCACGATTTGCACGCCTCTCATGAAGGGGTCGGACGCCCTAAGCGAATGCAGGCAGGCCTCAATCGAACGTTCCTCGTTGAGGGCAGGCACGACGACAAGGACTTCCTCCGGCAGGAACGTCCGGGGCATGGCCTCTTGGCTGAGAACAGTTTCATCGCGCATCAGGGTTGCCGCGCGATTGGGTGACAAGAAGACCGACGCGCGGGTTCCCCGGCTTTGACGTGAATGCCTCCGTAATGGTCCTGTTCTCGCACCCCAAGGCAGAGCCCCGCGGCCCCCAGATGAAAAGCCCCGCGAATGAGCCAGTAATTTCGGCGGCGCTGGTCGGCCACCCGCAGCAGCGCAGACGCGCCGCACAGGAACGCCTTGCAGATGGACAGCGTCAGCAGGCGGACGCGCGTCGAAGCGGGGCGCTCGCTAGTGACGAGGGCCGCCCGCGCCGTGCTTTGGCCCGCCCGAAAACGCCGCTGCAACAGCCAGCCAAGCGAGAGCCGCCGGGGCTCTACCCTCTCGTACACCAACGCTTTCGGAGCGAAGGTCATCCGCGCGCCGAAAGCGTGGAGTTGCGCGAAGAAGACGGTATCTTCGCCGCCCGTCCGACCAAGAGCAATGTCAAAGCGCAGCCTATCGCGGCCGGGGGCAGAGCGCCGGATGAGCACATTCGCGCTACAGCCGGTGGTGATCGCCACCCCCGGCAAAGGTGGCTTGGTGGAATGAAAATCCCCCTCAATCATCCAAGCGGGAGTTTGCGCCGGGTAGATCGACACGGCGGATCCAAAGACCACATCGGCAGAGCTCGCCGCGGCGGTCGCGAGAAGCTCTGCCAGCCAGCCGGGACTTACGGTTTCATCGTCGTCGATGAAGGCCACAAAATCACCCTGGGCGTGGTCGAGGCCAGCATTTCGGGCGACAGAGATATTCCGGGCAGGGACATGCTGGTAGGTGACCTGAAATGGCAGGGCGACCTCTGTGGCGATGGGTTTGGCGGTGGGCTCCTCGTCATTGTCGGCGATGAACACATAAAGCTCATAGCCCTCGGGCACGACCACATCCCGGAGCGAGCGGAGCGTGTCCGCGAGGCCCGGACGCCGGAAGGTACAGATGCACAGATCAATGCGTTTTGTCATCTCGCATACTCCTGTCGCTTGCGGCCCATCGCTCCTGAGAACACTCCGGTGCCCCGAGCGATAAGCGCCACACCGTCCGCCAGTCCCGCGCGCCCTTTCACCAGCACCGCGGGCAGCTTCAAAACGCCAAGACCAAGCATCGCGCTGCCAGACATCGTGCAGTAGAGCAGTGCGTAACCAAGTGGTCTGCGCAGCAGCACCGTGTTGGCGCGCGTGATGCCGTAGCGATATTGCCGAAGGATCGCCCACCGCCAGTTCAGGCGGCTTTTCTTCTGCACCTCAAAGACCTTGGCCTTTGCTGCAAAACGCCCCTGACCGCCGGCCGCGGTGAGATCCCTGAAGAACAATGTGTCCGAGCCGCCGTCGTAGCGGAGTGCGGGGTCAAAGCGGCAGTTCTTTTCCGCGACGAAGCTCAGATCGACCATCACGTTGTTGGTCCAGCCTTCAGAGCGTGGGCTGAGGTCGGGGTAGCTTTTGTGACGAAAGAAATCGCTGTGCAGCCACCACGTGTCGCTGTGGTCTTCGACGGTCATCACAAGCGGCCCTTGGACAAAGGCCGCCCGGGTTTCCTGCGCCACGTCAAAGAGTTCGCTGAGCCAGTCGGGGGCCACCGTTTCATCGTCATCCACGAAGGCGAGAAAGCCTTGTCGCCCGGCCTCGGCGATTGCCCTATTGCGCGCAATCGGAATGCCGGGCTCCGGCTCCGGTACATAGCGCACCGGCCAGGCGCAGCGCGCCGCAAAGGCGCGCACCACGGGCTCTGCGCTGCGCGCGCCGTCATTGTCGACGACGATCACGCTTGCATCGATCCGGTGGCTGATCTCAAGCGCCAAAAGGGACTCGAGCAGACATGCCAGGTCCGTCTGACGCGCAAAGGTGCACACGGCGATCGTGACCGGCGTCTTAGGCGGGGTCATTTCCGGAACCTCCGGACATGCAATGCCTTTTTGGGCTGGGGAGTCACGCTCGCGACCGCAGGAGACCACGGCGCTTGAAGCCCTTTGCAAGAGCGCACCCGATCCGGGCGCGCGCCGGTCAGACTTCCCATGCGGTCAACCCGTTCGCGATCAGCAGAGAAATCGTGCCAGTGTCCGTTTCTGCGCCGGAGGCAATGATGTAGTCGATCGACACCAGAACGCTGTCGCCCGCGGCCAAACCAGAGAACTCAAAATCCCGATCCCTGAACTGAAGGCTGCCATCGTCGAAGACGCGGAAAATACCGCCGCCATCAGAAAAGGCGCGAAGCGAACCTTTGGAGTCAAAATTGCTGACGGACTGAGCATCGCCATTGGCTTTGTAGCCGTCGATCTGCACCAAGGCGAAGCCGGAGCCATCGTCGGTGTCATTGTCGAAGATGTTGATGCCCAGATCCGTCCATTTGCCGTCTGCGATTTGCGACAGATCGATTTGGATGTCATCGTCAACCGCAGCGAGCGTCGTCGGCGAAGTGTTCGTCACAGAAATTGTGGCGGTGGCGGTGTTGGACCATTCGCCCTCTGTGTCCTGAACACGGTAGATGAAACTATCGGCACCTTCGAAATCGGGGTCGAAGGGCGTGTACTCGGCATGCCCATAGTGACCGGCGGGCAGCCCGCGGTCGATCAGTTCCTGCGCGGTGTCCATGATTTCGACGGTGCCGAAGCTCGGCCCGCTGACAATCTCGACCATCTGCATGTTGAGCGCGCCGTCGGGATCGTAGTCGTTGTCGAGGATGTGCAGATGGTTCGCCAGCGGATCGAAGCCGGCGAGCAGGCTGAAACTGTCATCTACCGCGACTGGGGGCACATTCCCGACATCAATATCAACCGTGTTGAACAGGGTTGCGGCGCCTAGCTCGTCCGTGACCGTCAGCGAGACGGTGTAAACGCCGGTTCCGGTATAGGTGTGGCTGGGGGTCGCCTCGGTCGATGTGGTCCCGTCCCCGAAGTCCCAAGCATAGCTCAGCGCATGGCCCTCGGCGTCGCTGACGTCGACATCGAAGGTCACCAGATAGGGCACCGTCGGCGAGCTTTCCTCGCCCGGATCGAGAACGATCCCGGTGCCTGTGGGCGCAGAGTTTGTCGGACCGGATGCACCATTGGCGATTAAGAAGGTGATCGGCGCGCTACCTGTGTCTCCGCCGTATCCGATCGTATAGTCGATGGAGAGCGAAACGCTTTCTCCGGGCGCGAGACCGGCGAACTGAAAGTCGCGGTCTTTGAACTCGACGCTGCCGTCGCTGCCGATCCGCACCAGTCCGCCGCCATCGGTCCAAGTCTTCAGGCGCCCCGCGTTATCGAAGCTTGTTGTGGTGTTGGCGATGCCATTGGCCTTGTATCCGTCAAGCTGAACAAGGGAGAATCCGCTGCCACTGTCGGTGTCATTGTCAAAAATATTCAGCGGCAGATCTGTCCAATTGCCGTCGGCGATATCCGCAAGGTCGATGGTCACGCTGTCGGCCACCGCATCCAGAAGCGCGACTTGCGAGCCTTGGACATAGACCGGGGCGAGCGTGCTGTCGGTCTCGGGCACCACGAACAGACGGCTGGCGCTGGTCAGCTGCGGATCATCCGACCAGTGCGAAAAGACCCATTCATAGCCGCCATTGACATAGGTGTCGGGCACGGCAATCTGATGGTTGAAGCCGATGATATTGTCGCGCAGCTGATCGCCGGTGAACGCCAGCCCGTCGATGGTGAAGGTGAAGCCTTCGACCTCGGGCATATCGTAATTGGTGGTGCTTTCCTCGGGGTAGATCATCACCGTCTTGGTGGTCGATAGCCCCGAGCTGTCGATGGCAGTGAGCGCCACGAGATAGCCGACATTCTCGTAATAGTCGTGGCCGGTTGTGGGGATCGAAAACTGGATGCCACCTGCGACGTTCGTCACTGCTGTGAGCTCGGGGTGGTAGTGCTCGTTATGGGCCAGGTTCACCGACCAGAAGACATCCGCGCCGCTGAGGGTCCCATCTTGAGCGTCGAATGCCGAACCGGTGAAGGTCAGGACATCTCCCGCGCGGAAGGTCTGACCGTCCAGGGGGGTATTGATGGTGACCTCGGGCGCATCGCCCACGGTGATCACCACCGGATTGAAGACCGTCTGTGCGCCATGCTCGTCACTGACGATCAGTTCGACGGTGTATTGCCCCGCAGCGGTATAGGTATAGGATGGGCTCTGCGCAGTCGACGTGGCGCCGTCTCCGATGCCGTCCCCGTCGATGTCGGGCCCGTCTCCGAACGACCACAGATAGGTCAAGGCGTCGCCATCGGGATCAACGGCGTCGGTCTCGAAGGTCACCGTGTAGGGGACTGTCGTGCTCGACTCCTCACCGGGATCGAGCAGGATGCCGACGCCTTCGGGTGCCGAATTCGAACTGCTGTACTCGAGTCGGTTCACCGCGCCTTCAAAGGTGAAGACGTTCCCGGTCTGGAAGGTGGTGATGTAATAGAGCGAGCCGTCGGGGGCCTCGGCAAATGTGAGCACTTGCCCGGTGGCGTTCTTAAAGTGGTTGTCGGACACCAAGACCGGCTCGCCCGACGAGTAGTCGATTACCAAGTAGCGGATCCAGTTGCGGACCCAGTCGCCGTAGAAATAGACGCCGTAGTATTCCGACGGGAACTGATCGCCACGATAGACCACGCCGCCCGAGACCGCTGCCCCTGCGTCGCCATAGCTGGGCAGTTGGTCCTGTCCGGGACCGGAGGCGTGGACGTAGCTGTAGATCGGGCTTCCCGGATCACTTGGATCGGGCCCATAGCCTTCGTAGTCGGGCCAGCCATGGTCGGCTCCGGCGGCGGCGATATGGATGTCCTCGGTCGAAAAGCGACCGTTGCCGCCGACCTCGCCGATCCACAGTGTGCCCGAAACCTGATCGTATTCCGCGCGGAAGGGATTGCGCAGCCCGTAGCTGAAGATGGTGGTGATCACGCCTTCGGGGTCGATCGCGAGGTTGGCGGCGCTGGTTGAGATGGCCGACAAAGTGTTCACGCTGGGCGTATAGCTCGCCGCGACCGCCGCATCGTAATAGGGGTTGTCCGCGGGTATCGATCCATCCGTCATGTTGATGCGATGCACCTTCCCATCGTCGTGGGTCAGGTCCTGCGCGTTCAGGCTCTCGAATTCTTCGCCGATGGTGATGTAGAGCTTGTACGGGCTCGGGTCATTCGCATCGATCGGCTCATAAGCAACCGCAAGCCCGCCACCCTGATGGTCCGCGTCTGAATAGGTATCATACTCGCGCCACAGAACGGTCTCTGAACCGAGGTCGCCGGTGCTGGTCGCGCCGCCTGCGTTTTCCTGATGCACGAAGCGCGAGACGGTTGTGCGCTGCTCTGCGAGGTTTGTGTAGAGCAGATAAAAATAGCCATTCTGATCAAAGTTCGGATCGACAACGATATTCAGGAGCCCCGCCTCGCGCGAGTTCTCCACGTAGGGGCTTAGGTCCATGTAGAGCGATTTGGCGCTGCCTGCGACGCTCGGATCTTCGACGATGATCACCTCGCCGCTCTTTTGGATGACCAGCGCGCGCCCGTCAGGAAGGAAAGCAAGATCAGTCGGCAGGGTGAGTCCGCTCACCGTTCTGGTGTCGACGAAGCCGCCCACATCGCCAACCGGCGTGTCGAACACGGTATCATCCTGAATGATTGCGGTGCCGGTCGGCAGATGCAGGTCGTGTCCAGTTTCGGCGTTGCCCGTCGCATCCACGATGTGCCCCGTGTCGTCATCGAACCGGTAGTAGCGCTCAAGCCCGGTAGGGATGCCGGAGCTCAGGTCCAGCGCATGGTCGGCATTGGCGAGGATCTCGGCGCTGGGGCGGGCCAGCGACCAAATGCGGACCTCGTCGATCCGCCCCTCGAGCGCTCCGACCACGCTGGAAGCCAACTCCGAAACGTAGAACGTGTCTGTGTAGTTCTTCGTAAGAGAGTTAGCCTCGTTGACGCCGTTGACGTAGAGCCGGACGACCCCGTCTTCGCGCACCAGCGCGATGTGGTTCCACTCACCGGTGTTCAGTTGGGAAAGCCCCGTGACCACATCGCCCCAGTCGGAATCGTAGAGACGCGGGATCCCATTGAAAAAATTGATATCGTTGCCGCCATCCAGCGATGAAGACACAGCGCCGTCGTTCTTAGCAATCTCTGTGCCGGGCTCGAAGTAGATGTTGAACTCTATACTAAAATTGCCAGAGAGAGATATGTCCTGAACGTCGATGCCGACATTGTCAGTCTCAAGGACCTGGTTCATGACTAATTCTTCCCAGAAAGAAAATAGGTTGAGAATAGTATGTTTGGGGGAGGTAAATTCAGCTACGAGGGAAATTCACGCAGCAAAAACAAGTAAATACATGGTTGGTAATTCAACGACTAAAATTTTATTTAGGAAACCGCTGCGTGTCAACGACTATACTTCGGGTTGCAGTAGAGTTTCGCCTATTTGAGGTTTTCGCTTGCAGGGTGGGATTTTTTATTTCTTTATAATCAGATAGTAAAAGCTGACTTCTTTCATAAAGAATTTCCGAAGAAGATTATTGGCGCAGGAAGCAAAGAGTAAAAACGAACGCAGATTTCTGCGCATACTTCCAATTATCATAATGCCTTACTCGTCTCCTTCGAGCGAGAACCCGTCCCATTCGAGCTCTGATATGCGTCCGCCTTGGGCCTGCGCCAGCCAGTCACGGGCGGCGAAAGCGTTTGCGCAGGCCCCGTCCGCGCCTTCGATGGTGACTGGCGCGTAGATTTCGCGAAACTTTGGTTGAGAGAAAAGCTGTGAGACCCCGGTGGACGGGAACCTCGCGGTCGGCGACCATTGTTCGCTCTGGCATTCGCGTTTGTTGAATTGCGCAACGACGTCCGGGGGATACTTCCAGAAGGTATCGACGTCGAAGCTGGCGTGGTTTCTGAACCCGATCTTGATCGGGTTCGCATGCGCCATCTCTACCCAGTTGAGGCCCATCAGATCACGCAGTTCTCCGTCGAACGTCAGCGCTACGCCGCCTGCCGCCACAACCCCGATGCTGGGTGAGGGGGTGAAGTCGTTCATCATCTCGCCAAACAGCTCTCCGCGCGCTGAGAGTTCATATTCTTTGACGACATCGAAGCGGGCCTGGCGATAATACAGGTTGCTTAACGCGATCCACGTCACAAGGCTTGTCGCCGCTGCGGCCAGCAAGGAGGCGCGGGGGAGCGCTGATGCCACGGACCCCAGCCGCAGACTTCCTAGGATGAGCGGGAAAAAGAAGATCGGCATGAGGGGCTGATAGAAGCGCCAGAACGTGAAGTGATCCCCGCCAAGCGCAACGTACACGAGCAGCAGGCCAAAGACAGTTGCGCAGACGAGCAGGCCGCTGCGGTGTCCGGCAGCGGGCCCGCGCAGGACCGACGTAAGCATCACTCCTGCAAATAAAATCCAAGAGAGGAGGATCACCTCGGCAAAGGGCATCCCCATGATAAAACTGATAAGGTATTTCGCCCCATCGACGACGTTCTGCATCTGGTCCGCCGACACTTTGGCATAGTAGGTGTTGGGGAATGGGACGCCGAAATAAGCGAGGCGCGCGATGGTGAGACCCGCGCATGAGGCAAGCGTAGCGCCTAAAGCCATCCCGGTCGCGCGCCATGTGCGCGGGCGCAGGAGTAGCGCGAGGCCGATCAGTCCCACCGCGACCGCAACTCCCTCGGGCCGGGTCAGCGGCAGCGCAATCGCAGCGGCAATCAGGGACCACCCCGATTGCACTGCGGGATCCGGGCACTCGAGGAGGAGCGACAGCCGGTCTAGCAGCAACATGATCAACGCGCTCCACAGCGCGATCTCCATCATCGACCAGACCGACCAGACGAAGAACCCCGGCAGCCCGACATAAGCGATGCAGGCGAGAGCAACCGCCTGACCGCCTCGCGCACCGGCCATGCGGCGCAGCAGGCCAAGCGAAAGCCAGATCGCGCAAACCGTCAGCGCCGCGCAGATCGAGAGGATTGCCAGTTCAGGATTGTCATTAAAGAGATAAGGTATGACGAGGATCATCACCCACAGGAAAGACGTCGCGCCTTCCACGTGCTCTCCACCCTCGTTGTACACAAAGCCAAATCCACGCGCGATATTGTCGGCATAAGATCGCGTGATGGCAGCGTCGTCGATGCCGTTCGTTCCGGGCGCGCCTGCCAGCCACCAGGACAGCGCCGACATGATCGCGACAACGACGAAAGAGGCGAAAAGGTCACGCAGTTCGGGACGAATGTCCGAGCCGCTCCGCGCGGCCGAAGGCGCTGCTCGTGCTTCCAAAGACATGATCGAATCCAGATGCTTAATGCGTAAGAAGAATTTCGAGATAATATGCGTAAAAACGCGCTCTCCGGTCTGCCAAGGCGCTACAAGCCTTGAAAAAATCGCAAATCGATGCCTTGCTTACATAGTGGGTATTAAATTGTACTTCAGGCCTTGTGTCTAGATGCTCATGCCGGTCCGAAGTTCGAGTGAACGTAGAGTTTTCCGACGGTTTCAGACAGGTTAAGGGCAACAGCTACGGGCCGGGGTATGGCCAGATGGCTGGTCGGGAGGCTTCTACTATGGCACGATCGAAGCCGCTTGTTGAAGCTGCTACCGGCATGTGTTGCGAATGACTTCGCGATAATGTGTTGGCCATGGATTTTTGTGCACAAATTTCCCGCTATTCTGATTTCGGTGGGCATTTGGGTGCGGAGATAAATCCTTAGGAAAACTTTGGATTTAGGGTTTGGAGCTTGCGACGTGGCCGTCCTGAATATTGAGAATTAATAATCTTTATTAATTAAGTTGGACTTTGGGGATTCATTCTTTGAGAGCGTCTCAATGCAGGCGTCGGATCTCAGGCAGAAGAGCCCTTTCGAACTTTATGCAAGGCGGAGCCAATGCTTGATGTTCTGTGCGTGATAGACACCCGATTTACCGGTGGCACGCCTGCGGCGATGGGCAGCGACATTGCGGTCTTCCTCGAAGCGGGCCTGCAGGTGGGTGTGGCTGGGGTCCGCAGTGCCTATCTTGCCGATATGCCCGATGGGTGGAGCAGCAAGGTCCGAGAGGTGATGGCCGATGACCAATTGCATTGGATCGAGCCGCAAAAGCGCGGGGCGGTCGCTGCCGAGACCGTCTTTCTACATCACCCGATGACCTTCTTCTACGGCATTGAGACACCCTTGCCCTTGCAGGCAAAGCGGGTTTGCCTCGTCGCGCATCACCTGCCGTTTCGCGCGGACGGATCGATGCAATATGATCCAATTGCCACTGCGCGGCGCATTTACCGCAAGACCGGCGCGACGCCCGAATGGCTGCCGGTGTCCGGCGTCTGCCGCGCGCAGCTTGACGCCTTCCGCCCCTTCATCCGTCTGTCTGCGCTGGATTGGCCGAATGTTTTCGATGTTGATGCATGGGAGCCGCGCCGCGAGCCTTTCTCCGGGGGATCTTTGGTGGTTGGCCGTCATTCGCGTCCGGATCCGCTGAAATGGCCCGACCGTGCGGCGCATGTGCGCGCCAGTCTGCCAAACCTGCCCGGCGGCGAGATCCGCGTGATGGGCTGCCCGCGGGAGGAGATGGCAAAGCTCGGTATCGATATGTCCGCCTGGAAGGTGCTCGAGTTCGACGAAGAGCCGGTTGCCGATTTTCTCGATGGGCTGGATGTCTTCGCCTACCATTATCACCCCGCCTACAGCGAATGCTTCGGGCGGACCGTCGCCGAGGCGATGTTGATGAAGGCGGTCTGCGTCCTTGACCCGCGGCTCGAGCCGACGTTTGGAAATCTCGCCCTCTATTGCCCGCCCGAAGACACGGCGCAGATGATCACGCGGCTACAGGGTGATCCGGTCGCGGCCCGTGCCTTGGCCACCCGCGCGCGGGAGGAAATCATCCGGCGTCATGGCACCTCAAGCGTTATGCCGCGGCTGGCGGCTCTGCAGGCCAAGACCCCGCAGCCCGCTGCCGTGCGCCCAACTGCCGAGCGAAAGATTCCAAGGCATGTGATCGCGAAAAAGCTCATCGGCATGGTTCGGCGGCGCGAATATTTCGAATGGCAGATCGCAGCGCGGGCGCAGAGCCGCGAGTGACCCTGCGCCCCATCTCTTGGAGCCAGCTCACCGCTTAGTCAGGGGCAGGTCCGGCGATAATAGGTGAGGGCCACGGTCTCGACCCCCGGGCGGGCGCGTTCCGTACTCGGGGGGACGTTCAGCACCTGTTGCTCCTTGGTGTAGCATCTCTCGAACTCTGCCATGCCGCGCAACTCGACCCCGGTCAGGAACCATTTCTCCGCATCCGCGATGTCGATCCCCTCCGAGCCGCCAAGGATGAGGAAGTCAGGCGCGCGAGAGATCACATAGGCTCCATCGCCCTTGCCATGGCCCGGCATGTTCTGACGCCGCGCCAGCACGGGCACCTCCTCACGCAGCGCGATGTCGCGATCATTGAGCCCGAGCATGTCGATGAACCGGTGTGAGGGGGCAAAGAATGGGGTCGAGCCAGCCGTGTTCAGACCGACCAGCGATCCGGCGGGCCAAGCCTCTTCGATGTAACGGCCCACCACAGAGCCATTGTAGGCCGCCCAGTCCATCCGAAACGACCGCGCGTTGATCGCGGCTCCGACCAGCACGGCAAGGATCACCAGCGTCGCCGCGCCGGCTTTGGCCGCCGGAAGCGTGGCCAGTGTGGCAACGCAAAGCAACGCGGCGGGGCCCGCGATGGGCAGCAAAACGCGCGCGGCGGCCATGTGATCGCCCCCCGACCACAGCACATAGGCCAGAAAGCCAAGGCACACTGAAAGCAAGACCACGGCCAGCCTGTTGAGGCGGCCCCAGATCAGCGCAGCGCCCGTGCACAGCCCCGCGCAGAAGATCACCGGAAGGTACAAGGTCGAGGACTTCACGAAGTATTCTGTCACCTTTCCAAGGCGGTGCGACAGCTCGAGCCCGACTTTGGCGTGGAACGTGTTGGGAACCACATCGCCATAGTAGGAATAGCGCCAGCCCATGTGAACGAGGAAGACCACCAGCGGGATACCCGCCACAAGCAGCGCCGACCATGCGTTTCGTTTGAACTGGCCTTTGGCGGTCAAAACGAGGCCCACTGTGGCGAAGATGACGATGATCACAGCGTCAGGCCGCGTCAGAACCGCCAGCGCCATGAACACGCCGGACAGCGACGCGTAGCGGGTCACATGCGCGCCTATCGCTAGGGCGGCCACAAGGAAGGCGACCGCCCAGCCAATGAGCGCGGCTGACACTGGCGCTTCGAGCCCGCCAAACATCCAGACCGCCAAGGAGACGTTGCCAAGCCCGAGCGCAATCGCCAGCGCATGCAACAGCTTACAGTCGGGGGCGAGACGTCTGGCGCCGAAGTGCAGCGCGGCGACGAAGAGGCCGACCGCGACAATGTTGATCACCCGCAACGCGGTGACCGGCTCGACCCCGAGTTTGAGCAGACCTGCCGTCATCAGAACATAGAGAAAATTTGTATAGCCCTCGACGCGCTCTCCGAGATTCCAGGTCAGCTCTCCATATTCCAGCAGGTTCCGAGCATATTTCAGAGAAATGAACGCATCGTCGTGCAGGAAGAAGCGGTTGCGCCAGATCGCTACGGCGAAAAGCAGCACGCCGATGGTCAAAACCAGAGCCGGGCCATAGGCGTCGACGGCCGACCTACGCTGCGCAGAAGTCATATCTTGGGCGTTAAGTCTCTGTTTTGCTAAAGACATATGGCCTGTCCTTAAATCCAGTGGAGATCACGGACGCGCTATTCATTGCGGACGCTATTTCTTGCGGACTGGGGCTAGGTCAGAGGTTGCCTGAGTCTGAGCCGCGAAACATCCGCGGGCTTTTCCGCCATGAGCGCTTAATTCAATGAAGTTCTTTAGAAAATTCTTAGAGGGACAATAACTTGCCAGAAACTGATAAGCCGAGAATTGCCTTGCGCCGCTACGCAAATTTCTAATCGCAATTCTAAAAAGAGTAGGAATAAGACAATGACCTGTCAATGCGAACGCGCTCACAGCCGCCCAAGGCCGTGACCCCACTCGCAAAGTTTAAATGTCATGTGGCGTGCCCGCGGGGTTGCGGAACTTTGCGTGGTCCGCAGCGCCACATCAGCATGATTTCCGGGCGGTACTCAGGCGGAGCGGTCCGCCATGTCCTTTGATCCATACTGTTGTCGGGGCTAAATTTCTCATGATAAATGACAGCGGCTCCGCCCACCAAAAACCTGCGACAAGACCCTGGGCGATTTTGCAAAGAGACGAGGCTATGAGCGACGCAGAACCCGCCGAGACGATCCGCCGTTCCCGACCGGTGCGGGTGGCAGAGGCGATCAAGGATTGGGTGGTCGAGAAGGGTCTTCTGCCGGGCGACCGTCTTCCCGGGGAGGCCGAATTGATCGGCCACTTCGGCATGTCCAAAGGGACCATCCGCGAGGCCATGCGGCTGCTGCAGGCGCAGGGGCTGGTGGTCACCAAAACCGGCCCCGGCGGAGGCAGCTTCGTCGGCGAGGTGAGCACGGATCGCGCGCGGGCGCTGCTGGCCAACTACTTCTATTTCCGAAACGTTTTGATCGACGACATATACCAGCTGCGCGTGGCTCTGGAACCCGAGGTCGCCGCGTCTCTGGCGGGGCGCCTCGATGCGGCGCAGATCGACCGGCTCGAGGCGATCATGGCCGAGTATGAGCATCCCGCCACCAGCGCCGAGGAGGAGCGGGCCCAGCACGTCGCATCGCTGCGCTTCCACGCCTGTCTGGCGGAGTTTTCCGAGAACGCCATGCTGAGCTTTTTCATCGGCTTCATGGCGCGAATCCTCACCGATCTGACGGTGTACAAAAAGCTCTATGCGCAGCCGAACGAAGAGCTGTGGAAGCGCGGGCGCGCGCATCAGCTTGGGCTTATCGCGGCGCTGAAGGCCGGGGACGCTGATGCGGCGCGCGAGATCATGCGCGATCACATGCAGATGGCGCGGCGCATGATGGAGGATCAGGAGGCCGTGGTGATGAAGCGCTTCATCGCCGAGTAACCGGGCCGGGGCCTACTGGCTGACGATCTTGGAAAAGGGCTCGCCGAGATAGGGATCGTCCAGCGTCGGCACCGTCGCCGCCCAGTCGGCATAGGCGCCTTTGGTGGCATGGCCGTGCAGCGCGCGCAGATCGCGCAGCGGTGTGTCCGAGCGGTCGACGCGCAGGGTCAGCGGCGCGGCGCTGCGGCGGACCACCAGCAACGCCGCCGAAAGCAGTCCACGGCTGTCGCCGCCCGTCGCCGCAGCGCGGTCGAGCGCGTCTAAGAGCCGTTGCTCGAAGGGCGCGGTGGAGGCGAGGAAGCCGTCGAGGCAGGCATCCAGCACCGTCTCTGACGACAGCAGATTGCCCGAAACGATCACATGTTTGGCCTGCCGGAAGCCCGCGGCAGGAATGCTCTCGCGGCCGGTGTGGTTCGCCGTGCCCCCTTGCAAATCAAGCGCCGAGAGCTGCCGCTGCGCCCGGCCGGTGTCAGGGGCCACGGTCTGCGCGAGGGCCTCTTCGGCAGAGAGCCCCTGCCGCATCAAGTTCAGCACTCCGGTCCCCCACATCGTCGAGGGCAACGAGCCCTGCGAGGCGCTGAGGCCCGCCTCGGCATCGCCACGCAGCACCCAACCACCGACGCAAAGGCTGCCGGTCGTCGCCGCGCCGCCGTAGCTGCCCGATTTTTCGTCGTAGGCGAGGATGGATATGGTCATTCGGGGGCCCTGTCTGCTGCAGGCTTGAATTTATCATGAAAATTTGGCCTCATGCAATTTATCATGATAAATAATTCATCCTGACCATCTGGGAGGTCACGAAATGTCCATCACGTCCTTCACCCGCCGGGGTCTGCTGGCCGCGGGCACGGCCCTTACGCTGACATTCGGAACGCTGACCGGCGCGCAGGCGCAGACGCCGCCGGGCGTTCTCATCGTCGGGCAGATCGCCGAGCCGAAATCGCTGGACCCGGCCGCGGTGACCGCGGTGAACGATTTTCGCATCCTGATGAACGTTTACGATGGGCTGGTGCGCTACAAGGACGGCACGCTGGAAGTCGAGCCCGCGCTGGCGACCGACTGGACGATTTCCGAAGATGGCACCGAATATACCTTCACCCTGCGCGAGGGCGTCAGCTTCCACGATGGCACCCCGTTCAACGCCGAAGCGGTGAAGTTCAACTTTGACCGGATGCTGGACGAGAGCCACCCTTTCCACGACACCGGCCCCTTCCCGCTGGCCTTCTTCTTCTCGTCGGTGGAGAGCATCGAGGCGGTGGATGATCTGACGGTGAAATTCACCCTCTCGGAGCCCTACGCACCTTTCCTGTCGAACCTTGCCTATCCCACCGGCCTGCTGGTCTCGCCCGCTGCGGTCGAGCAGTATGGCGCGGACTTTGGCCGTAATCCTTCGGGCACCGGACCGTTCAAATTCGCCGAATGGCGCTCGAACGAAGCGGTGGTGATCGAGGCCAACCCCGACCACTGGGACGGTGCGCCCGCGCTGCAGGCTGTGGTCTTCCGCCCGATCACCGACGCCAACACCCGCACCGCCGAGATGCTGGCCGGCGGCATCGACCTGATGGTCGAGGTGCCCCCCGTGGCGCTGAGCGAGTTTCAGGGTGAGGCCTACACGCTGCACGAACAGGCCGGGCCGCACGTCTGGTTCCTGATCCTCAACGCCAAGGAAGGCCCCTTCGCCGACAAACGGGTACGGCAGGCTGCGAACTACGCGATCAACAAGGAAGCGTTGGTGAACGACGTGCTGGAGGGCACTGCCGAGGTCGCCGCCGGACCGACGCCGCCCGCATTTGCCTGGGCCTATAACGACGATCTCGAGCCCTATCCCTACGATCCCGAGAAGGCCAAGGAACTGCTCGCCGAGGCCGGGGCCGAGCGGGCGGAGCTGACCTTCTACGTCACCGAGGGCGGCTCGGGGATGCTCGATCCCATTGCCATGGGCACCGCCATTCAGGCCGACCTGAACGCCGTGGGCTTCGACACCAAGATCGAGACCTATGAGTGGAATACCTTCCTCGGCGAGGTGAACCCCGGGCTCGAGGGCAAGGCCGACATGGCCGAGATGGCGTGGATGACCAATGATCCCGACACGCTGCCCTTCCTCGCGCTGCGCAGCGACGCATGGCCGGACAAGGGCGGGTTCAACTCAGGCTATTATTCCAACCCCGAGGTCGACGAGCTGCTGGAAGCGGCGCGCGTGGCCACCGACCAAGGCGAGCGGGCCGAGCTCTACAAGCAGATGCAGACCATCGTGCAGGAAGACGCGCCATGGGTCTTTGTCGCGAACTGGAAGCAGAACGCGGTGACCTCGGAGCGGGTGGAGAATTTCACGCTGCAGCCGTCGTTCTTCCTGCTGCTGGATGACGTGGTGAAGAACTGACGCGCGGGCGGGGGCGCTGGAAGAAAAGGCGCGCTGAGAGAAAGGGGGCGCTGCCCCCGCCGCGGCCCGCGGGGCCGCGTCTCCCCCGGCGTATTTGGAGAACAATGAAGGGCGCGGGCCTGCGCCGCAGATGGAGCTGCCATGACGGGTTACATCCTCAAGCGACTGCTCTCGGCCATCCCGGTGCTGCTGGGGATCACCGTGATCGTCTTTGCGATCATGGCGCTGATCCCCGGCGATCCGGCGACGGCGATCCTTGGGTCTTATGCAACGCCAGAGAACGTCGAGAAGCTGAACCGCGATCTTGGCCTCGATAAACCGCTGGTGCAGCAGTATTTCATCTGGCTCGGCAATATGCTGAGCGGAGACTTCGGCACCTCCTTCTCGCTCAACCGGCCCGTACTCGATGAAGTGGTCGAGCGCTTTGGGGCGACGCTGGTCCTGGCGGGCACGGCCTTTGTGCTCTGTTCCATCTTTGGCATCGTGGCGGGTGTGATCTCGGCGGCGAACCAATACGGCTGGGGCGACAAGGGCATCACCTTCGCGGTGCTCTTGGGGATCTCCATCCCGTCGTTCTTTCTTGGCATGATGATGATCCTGATCTTTGCGGTGAAGCTGAAGTGGTTCCCGGTCTCGGGCATGTGGCCGATCTACGGCGATCGCGATCTCATGGCGCTGATCCGGCACCTCACGCTGCCCGCCATCGCTCTTGCGGTGGTGGCGACCGGGGTCGTGGCGCGGCTGTCGCGCTCGGCCATGCTCGAGGTGCTGCGGCAGGACTTCATTCGCACCGCGCGAGCCAAGGGGGTGCACGAGCGCGGAGTGATCTGGCGCCACGCGCTCAAGGCGGCCATGGTCTCGATCATCCCGGTGCTGGGCATTCAGGCAGGCTTCGTGCTGTCGGGCGCGGTCTATATCGAGATCGTCTTTCAATGGCCCGGTGTGGGGCGGATGCTGGTCGATGCGATCCTCAAACGCGACATCCTGCTGGTGCAGGGCGGGGTGGTGCTGGTTGCCGCCTGCTACGTGCTGTTCAACATTGCGGTGGATGTGGCGCAGAGCCTGCTCGACCCGAGGATCAAGACATGAGCGGGTTTCTCAAACTCCTTGCCCGCAACCGACTGGCGCTGGCCGGGGGCATCGTCATGGCGCTGGTGGTGCTGCTAGCGCTGGTCACGCCGCTGCTGCCGCTGGCAGATCCGGATGTCACCAACACCGGCGCGCGCTTTCAGCCGCCTTTCTCTGTGGGCGCGCTGCTCGGCACCGATCATCTGGGGCGTGACCTGCTGTCGCGGCTGCTCTGGGGCACGCGGCTGTCGCTGGCAGTGGGCTTTGCCGCGGCCATCGCGGCGGCCACCATCGGTGCGGCGGTGGGCATCATCTCGGGCTTTTACGGCGGGCGGGTCGACAATCTGATCATGCGCGGCGTCGATATGCTTATGGCGTTTCCCTACATCCTGCTGGCACTGGCCATCGTCGCGGCGCTGGGGCCGGGGCTGCTGAACGCGCTGATCGCGGTGGCGGCGGTCAACGTGCCCTTCTTCGCGCGCAACATTCGCGGCATCACCGTGGGTCTTGCGCATCGCGAGTTCGTCGATGCTGCAAGGCTCTCTGGTCTGTCGAACACCCGCATCATCCTGTCGGAGATCCTGCCCAATGTGGTCCCGGTGATCGTCATCGCCATGTCCACAACCATTGGCTGGATGATCCTCGAGACGGCGGGGCTCAGCTTCCTCGGCCTCGGCTCGCAGCCGCCGCAGGCGGATCTGGGCTCGATGCTGGGCGAGGCGCGCTCGGCGCTGATCACCAACCCGCACACCTCGGTGGTGCCCGGGCTGATGATCCTGATCATCGTCATGTCGATCAATCTGCTCGGCGACGGGGTGCGCGACGCGCTCGACCCGCGGCTGAAGTCCGGCGCGCTGTCGCGGCCGATGGCGGCAACGCGGGTGGACCGCAAAGGCCCGGTGCCGGAAAGCAAGGGGCAGGGGCTGCTGGAGGTCCAGGATCTGCAGACCCAGTTCCACGTCAAGGACCGCGTCTATCGCGCGGTGGGCGGCGTGTCGCTGCATGTGAAGCCCGGCGAATGCCTCGGCCTCATCGGCGAGAGCGGCTCGGGCAAGTCGGTCACCGCGCTCAGCGTCATGGGGCTGGTGGCCTCACCGCCCGGTGTGATCACCGGCGGCGCGGTGCGCTACGAGGGCGAGGATCTGATCGGCGCCCCCTACGGGCGGCTGCGCGACATGCGCGGGCGCAATGTGGCCTATATCTTTCAGGACCCGCTGGCGACGTTGCATCCGCTCTACCGGGTCGGCGACCAGCTGATCGAGGCGATCCGCGCGCACCGTCCTATCGGGCGCAAAGAGGGTCGCGCGAGGGCGCTGGATTTGCTGAAATCGGTACGCATCCCCAACCCCGAGAAGCGACTGACCGACTACCCGCACGAGCTGTCGGGCGGCATGCGCCAACGTATCGGCATCGCCATGGCGCTGGCCAACGAGCCCGATGTGATCATCGCCGACGAGCCCACCACCGCGCTCGACGTGACGGTGCAGGCGCAGATCCTCGCGCTGCTCGATGATCTGCGGCGGGAGCGCGGGCTGGCCATTGTCTTCATCACCCATGACTTCGGCGTGGTGGCGCAGCTCTGCGACCGGGTGGCAGTGATGTATGCTGGGCGGATCGTCGAAGAAGGGCCGACCAAGGCGATCCTCGAGCGGCCTCTTCATCCCTATACGGCACGGCTGATGGCCTGCGTGCCCGAGCTTGGCACCGGCAAACGGCGGCTTGAGGCGATCCCAGGGTTGCCGCCGGTGGTCGATCGGCTGCCGCAGGGCTGTGCCTTTGCCGAGCGTTGCACCCGTGCGCAGGCCGATTGCCGGGCTGGAGAGATCGGGTTGCACCGCGCCGGGCCGCGCGCCGTGCGCTGCATCCACCCCGAAGCCCCGCTGCAGGAGGCCGCTGAATGAGCATCGCGCTGAAACTGACAGACCTGTCCAAGTCCTTCGCAGTGGGGCGGCGGCTCTTCGGCGGCCCGGTGGGGCATGTGAAGGCCGTGCATCCGATCACTCTGGACGTGCAGCAGGGCGAGACGCTGGGCATCGTCGGCGAAAGCGGCTGCGGCAAGTCCACGCTGGCACGGCTGCTGGTCGGGCTGATCGAGCCCACGACGGGCAGCATCGAAATTGAGGGGGCGGCGCTCGACAATGCCGATCCGGCGGTCTTCGGCAAGCGCATCCAATATGTTTTTCAGGATCCGATCTCTTCGCTCAACCCGCGCAAGACCATCCGGCAGATCATGGAGGCTCCGCTCAAACGCCTGCACGGCATGGGCAAGGCCGAGCGCGACAGACGGATTTCAGAGATCTTCGCCAGCGTGAACCTGCGCGAGGAATTTCTCGAACGCTACCCGCATGAGTTCTCCGGCGGGCAGGCGCAGCGTATCGGAATCGCGCGGGCGCTGGCGGCGCAGGCCAGCATCCTCATTCTCGACGAGCCTGTCTCGGCGCTGGATGTTTCGGTGCAGGCGCAGGTGCTGAACTTGCTGGCCGATCTCAAGGCGGAGTTCGGGCTCACCTATCTCTTTATTTCTCATGATTTGGCGGTGGTCGAGGCGGTGAGCGACCGCATCGCGGTGCTTTATTTCGGTTCAGTGGTCGAACTAGGTCCCGCCGAAGAGGTGTTTCGCGCGCCGCGCCATCCCTACACCAAGCTGCTGGCCGACAGCGCGCCGGTGGTTGGCCGCCCGCTCACCGCGCCCGAGCAGAAGGGCACCGAGCTTCCCGACCCGCTGACCCCGCCGCCCGGCTGCGCCTTCGCAGCGCGCTGCCCCTATGCGAGCGCGCGGTGCCGCACGGAAGTGCCGCAGCTGGCGGGGCAGGGCGAGGGACCTCAGGTGGCCTGTTTCCATCCGCTGTCCTGATAGCTGTGCTGCGCCGCCCCTAGTTTACGCGAGCGCGTCGGCGATGGCCTTGCCACAGGCCTCGGTGCTGGCCGTGCCTCCGAGATCGCGGGTGCGCAGGGTCTCTTCCGACAGGACCTGTTCGATCGCGGTGACCATGTCGGCGGCTGCATCGACGTGACCGAGGTGATCCAGCATCATCGCCCCGGCCCAGATCTGCCCGATCGGTTGGCGATGCCCTGTCCCGCGATATCCGGGGCGGATCCATGCACCGGCTCGAACAGCGAAGGGAACAGCCCGTCGGGGTTGATATTGCCGGAGGGCGCGATGCCGATCGTTCCGGTGCAGGCTGGGCCAAGGTCAGAAAGGATGTCGCCAAAGAGGTTCGAGGCGACGACCACATCGAATTTGTCCGGGTTGAGGACGAAATGCGCGGTGAGGATGTCGATGTGGTATTTGTCCCAAGCGACATCGGGATAGGCTTGGGCCATTTCCGCGACGCGCTCGTCCCAATAGGGCATGGTCACCGAGATACGTTCGATTTGGTGGCCGAGGTCAGCCGTTTGCGGGGGCGTTTCTGCGCCAGCTCGAAGGCGTATTTCAGCACGCGGTTGACGCCGACGCGGGTCATCACCGTTTCCTGCATGACGATCTCGCGCTCGGTGTCCGGGAACATCTTGCCGCCGACCGAGGAATATTCCCCTTCGGTGTTCTCGCGGACGATCCACATGTCGATGTCGCCGGGCTTGCGACGGCAAGCGGACAGGGAACCCCCGGCATCAGCCGCGCCGGACGCAGGCTGATATACTGGTCGAACTGCCGCCGGAACTGGATCAGCGAGCCCCAGAGCGAGATGTGATCGGGCACCGTCTCTGGCCAGCCGACCGCGCCGAAGAACAGCGCGTCGTGCCCCTCGACCTGCGCTTTCCAGTCATCCGGCATCATCTGCCCGTGCTTGAGATAATGGTCACAGGAGGCGAAATCGAACTCATCGAACCTCAGGTCGATGCTGTGTTTCCGCGCCACCGCCTCCAAGGCGCGCAGCCCTTCGGGAACCACTTCCTTGCCGACGCCATCCCCCGGGATGACGGCGATCTTGAGATGATTGGGAGCCATAGTCTGTCCTTTCAGGAATTGCGGCCGCGCACTGTGGCGATCACCGCATCGGTGACCATGCGCGTGGTCGCCGTGCCGCCAAGATCGGGGGTGTGCAGCGCCGGGTTGCCGGTGGCAGCCTCGACCGCT